>JABXGY010000264.1 GCA_016550395.1 archaeon
AAATTACAAGTACCCTGGTCGACTATCGAATACGATGAAGCTTTTCGTACCATGGTACCTGATCGTCGCCGTCCTCGCCGAACTAATTATGTGGGAGGAGCCCGTCGCAACAGGATTGGTCTGGAACGTACGTTCTTGAAAAGCTATATCCAATTAACTGAAGCAAAAAGTGACTCTAAATTACGTAGCAACGTCTTATTTATCGATCGATTAGCTCATCCAGAATTTGATGGAGTAACAGATACTTCCATCGGTTCCTTTTTCCAAGAATATGGCGGAGCAACTGAACCAGTTCAAGTATTGCTCAACAAGGATAACACGGTTGCCAATCCGCTTCAAACCCTTTCTCTTTCTATTCTCTCAAGTTTAAGTTGCTCCTCAATCCCCGAGGCCTTCGGTCACAATAAACCCCTTATGGTCGCGGATAAAGTGGCTAAGTTTCATCAACATACATTTTCAAATGTGATAACTGGAACTGCGAATTGGATTTCAGTTCATCCGCATCTGCGATCCTTTGTTTTCTATTTATCTAGCTTCCGTGAACGCCGTTCGCGCATCGAGTCGTTCCGAAAAAGTGTATGAGGAACAGCTATAGAATCGACTTAACGTTTTGTGATATTGAAAGATTTGAAACCAGGAGCGTTTTTCCTAGATTTACGGGGTTCCTCAATTCCTAAGCGTTCCTTAATGGTTGGGATGAGTTGCGCATCAATTTCAAACCCATAGCAATTACGATGGGTTTTCATAGCTACCTTCATTGTTGTGCCAGTGCCAAGGAAGGGATCAACAATGGTGTCGCCAATCACTGAAAACATACGGATTAGTCGATAAGCGATTTCTTCAGGAAATGCAGCGATTCGTCGAGAAAGTTGCGAGTTCTCTTGACGTGCCCCAGGGAGCTGCCAAATTTGTGTAAACCAAGCATTCCTTTCATCAAGGGTGTAACTGCTTGCATACCGATACAAATCCTTTGGTGGAAAGGAACGCGTGGAACCCTTCCGGAAAATAAGAATAAATTCACAATCTTGAGTTATATAGGCATTCGGTGGAAGGAAACCGGATCCAAGAAACGCATTGGGACGTTTTATGGGTTTTTTCCAGAGAATATAGGGAAGACTTGTGAACCCAATGGTCTCACAATTCTCAGTGACTTTGACATGATTTGAAAAGAGTTGGAAGTTACCATCGATTTTGCGTAATGCATCGCCAATATTAATGCAAGCAATACCTCCATCAATTAAAATGCGATAACATTCTTTCCAAGTCGTTGCGAGATAGTTGTGCATTGCGTTAAAATCAAAACAGCCCATTGCTTCAAATAAGTCGTCCCACAGTTCAATCATAGGATAAGGAGGTGAGGTTACAATCAGGTGAACAGAAGAGTCCGCCACTTCAGGCATGTGGCGACTATCACCAATTATCAGATGGTGGTCCGTTGAAGGGATTTCTAACTCATGGTCTTTAAGCATAATTTCTAACTGTCGTTCGGGAAAGGTAGCAGACTTTGCTTTCTTCATGGATCGGCGTGTTTTCTTATCGAGCTCACTATGCAAAGTCGCACCAACCACCCCCTCTAAATGCCCCTCAATCGCTAAATATTCTTTGCCTCTAGTATGGGAGTCTTATTCCCTATAATGAAATAATTAATCGGACCATGTCTGAATCAGTTAATTCCAGAATTCCTTTATTTTCCATATCTTTCAGAACTCGTGTAGTAATCGCAGGAGGCGTTTTTGCTATCCGCTTTATTTCTGCAATAGGAACCTCCTTTTGGTGGATTAACACAGCTAGGATATCCAGTTCAGGGGGTTCCAACCCTTCTGTTAACAAAAAATCAGCTACAGGATTTTCTTTTCGAATACGACCTGTTTTTTCTTTAGCCTTTGCTAAGTCTTCTTCAAATCGGGATAAATCTCGTTTCTTTTCTGCATCGCGACTCTCAAGCTTACTCTGAAGTTCTCTAAGTTTTGCCTTTTGAGCTTGTAATCCCATCTGGTGCTCTGCAAGATCGTTTTCTTCTACATTGATGCGACTTTGAGTTTCTATGAGGGTTGCATTTAGCACTGCAATTTGTTGTTGGTGTTCACTTAATTCGGTGTATAGACTAGCAATTTTCGCTTCAATAGCGCTACCCGATTCTCGAAGCTGGGCTAGCTGCTCCTGATGATGATTAATCAACTCACGCTGTTCTTGAATTTGAGAATCTGATAGTTGAAATTCTCGTTCAATCCGTGTAAGAGTTTGCAGGCTTCCAGCAACTTCCTTTACTAATGTGGAGATTTGGCTGCGAAAGGATTCACGCAATGCTTTCAGGCGGGCTTGGTTTTGTTCCATGATCTGCTGAAGTTGTTTAATCTCTGACATCTCTCTCACCTTTTTTACTCCGTTATAAATCAATTGCAGAAAGGACCTTGACCTCTCCTGAACCTTTATCGAATTGGACAATTTTTTGTTCATCCATTTTAATGAGAATTTCTTTCACTTTGAATCGCCCAATGAACGTAGTTTTCTGGAGGTGATCTATCGTCGTTGATTCCTTCCCCTTGAGCTCTGCTGCTACCTTGGCTTCGGGCATTGTAATGATATTTTCTCGAAGCAGATAGCGGAGCGCCTTAAATTTAGCTTCTAATAATTCAGCTTCCATGATTGCTTCTGAGGATTCTTCTTCAAGTTGTTGAATTTTTTCTGTAAATTGATCATCCCCAGCAACAAGCTTAGCTTCAAGATCAGTTATAACAGAACTATTATTTCGTGATGTACGTTCGATATTCCGAACTTGGTCCTCCAAGTCCTCCAACGTTTTTTTTGCCATACTAACCTCTTGTTGAAGTCTTTCTCGCTCAGCTCTTGCCTCCTCAATCACCTTTGTTTGAGTTGAATCCACGCTCTCCAACTTAGTCTTTTCTCGACTTTCAGCTGTTAGTTCACCTTCTAATGAGGAAAGTTCACGGTTCAGCTCTTCTTCAGTCGCTTTTTTGTTCTCCCACATTTCTTGTAAATGAGCTGATAACTGGAGAAGACGATCAATTTCATTGAGTATAATTGTGAGCTCTTTTTGAGTCGATGTAGCTAATTCTTCAACAACAGATTGATTCTTCTTAAGTGAGCCCATGAGCGTAGGAATTCCAGTCATGAATCATAACCTTCCAATTCATTATTTCGTGTTCTAACCTAGGTAATTTAAGTTCCTTATTATTGAAGTCCCAAAAGGATTTTGCTATTCTTGGTTCTTTGAGAGTTTAGAGAGGTTTTTGCTTAAAACTCCAAAGGTGATTTTCCGCAATCATCTAATGACAACAGGGTTATATTCTCAATTACAAAAGAGATAGATGAAGGTTGTAATAGTGAGTCCTCTAGACGATTCTCTCCAGAAAGAGTACTTCACAGATTTTGAAGGTCGTTTTAAAGCTCGACTTAGCCATTTACGTGCGGGTCATATTCGAGAGGCTTACCGTGAAAGCCAAGGAGTTCACGCAAAGCACACAGGCATTAT
>JABXGY010000008.1 GCA_016550395.1 archaeon
CAGATGTACACCGAGACAGGGAGAGAACTTGCTAGACCACGGCATCAACTACTTATTGAGTTTATGCGGCAATTAGCCTCAGAATATCAGGCAATAGGTGAGCCCCTCCCTAAGGAACTCCGTTCATTAACCGATTCTGATTGAAGCCACAAGTCTTTTCTTGTTTATGCGAATTAGGATAGAATTACTCTTCGCAGAGTTGCGATAGAGTAGTGACCTTAGGAGTTTAACGATTATGGTAAATAGTGAGGAGCTTAGTGAAAGTGAGCAGACCCGATCATTTTTTCTTTCAGCCAGGTTTGCAGGTTTATGTGGATTAATTGGACCGCTGATTGCCTTTATTGGCATAGCAGTAGCAATTGTATTGGCACCGTGGTTCAATTGGTTTGATCATGCCTTAAGTGATCTTGGACATCCATGGATGTTAGGAGGGTCAAATGGCATTCCCGGTATTAACGCATCTGCACCTCTGTTTAACACGAGCTTAGTTATTGCCGGTTTGTTTACGTTGGTATTGACCATTTGGCTTATTCGCTACCAATACTTCGAACGGTCTGCGATTGGTCTAATTGCTGCAATTCTATTAACCGTAGCTCAATTCTTCTTAATTGCTATCGGAATATTCCATGAGGGTTTTGGGACTATCCACTTTGCTGTTTCAGTTGGATTCTTCGTGACCCTATTATTTGCAGGTATGATCTATGGGATTCGATTAATGCAGGAAAAACCCACTCAGATTTTTGGAGTGCTTGCCTTCGTTCTAGCCCTGATTAGTGCGATTATTTGGGTTGCCTATTATACCATTCCACTCCCATTTACAGGTCAGGCAATACCGGAAATCATCTCTGCTGTCACAGCTTTCATATGGATCTTCCCACTCTGCATTAGGTTAGTCTTGAAGATGGAATAATCTGCGATTATATCTCTGTCTTTAAACGTGTCTAAGAATTTCTGGAAGATTATCCATGATTAGCTGTTGGAATGCTGAGTATTGGGTCTTATAGATATCAGTCGTTGCTGGGTCGGGGTTATGAACCTGGGTTTTATGGACCATTGCCTCTACTGCTTTTTCAATAGTAGAGTGGTGTTTTAAAGCAACAGCAGCAATTATTGCAGCACCCAAAGCAGTACCTTCGTCTACATGGGTTTTTTCGCACTTCCTGTTCAAGATATCACATTGAATTTGTCGCCATACTGCTGAACGAGAACCTCCCCCATCTAACCGCAATTTCTCAATTGAAATACCAGCTGAGAACATCGTATCAATTAGAAATCGAGAGGCAAAAGCAGCAGCTTCCAAGATTGATCGAGCAATGTCCGCTCGGTTATGTTGAAAACCAAGACCTTTCACAACGCCCAGACTCCATATAAAGAAAGGAAAGAGAATTACCCCATTACTTCCAGGCGGTGATTGAGCAGCCTGATCTACGATGTAATCATAAGGATCACGCCCTAAACGTTCAGCAACAGCACATTCAATATGCCCAAATTGGTCCCTAAACCAGCGAAGGATAGTACCAGCGCCAGGAATCACTCCTTCTAGAACCCATTGGTTTGGAAGAACATGGGGATGACAGAAAAGGACACCCATAGGATCGCGTGTAACCTTCTCAATAGGAGTAACCACGAAAGTTCCCGTTCCAATAGTCAATTTCGCTACACCCTGTTGAAGAACACCTAATCCAACAACAGAACATTGTTGATCACCGCCTCCAATCACGACAGGAGTTCCTGCAGCTAATCCAGTTTGATTAGCAGCCTCCGACGTTAATTCTCCAATTATAGTTCCTGAAGGTTTAACATCTGGCCACATCGAAACTGGAAGACCTAACTCATCACCAATTTGGTCAGAGAGCTTGAAGGTCTCCAAGTCAAGGAGACCAAAATCGTGATTTGAATAGTCCGAAACTAGCTTTCCAGTTAACTTATGATAAACGAAGGCATCGGGAGTAGCAAATTTAGAAGTTTGTTTGAACACTTTGGGTTGCATATCTTTGATCCATAATCCGCGCCGTAAACTGGTCCGCTGCTTCACGAGAGCATCATGCTGTTCAGCTGATGGAGAAATCCGTCCATCCATCCACGTGATCGCCGGTGCAAGTGGATTCCCATCCTTATCCAAGGGAACTAGTGTTGCTCGTTGGCTGACAACAGAAATTGCAGAAATATCCTTTGTATTGATTTTCGCCTTTGCCAATGCTTCTTGCATTGTATGTTGTGTGGTATGCCACCAATCCTCGGAATTCTGTTCAGCTTTTTTGAGTTCATCCGTGGCAGTCGGGAATTCTGAGTAAGCTTTTGTTATCTCATTACCCTGCAGATCAAAAAGAACCGATCGATTACCAGTGGTCCCTAAATCTATTACTGCTATGAATTGGTTTCCGTGTTTTGTCATTAATACGCCTCCAAACTTTGAACGTCATTGTGTTACCTTGATGTTCCCAATAAGACTTACTTAAGAAAGCTTCACGTACACGTCTCTGGCATTTCGTCTTTTACTATGAATCAAAGAATATTACCGATTAAGGCTAAGCCAGAGACTGGATCAATAATGATATTGGAGGAATCTTTACGTCCAACAAGATATTGGGCAGAATCTGGATTCAACCCAGACTGAAGCGACGTAGGGTTCAATGTGTCTTCTTGCGGACCAAGAAGGTCTCGATGAATTTGGGAGAATTCGTTGAGTTGAATGGTAGTAGGAGATTCACCAGTAGGAAAGGGACTAGGGTTGAAAGGGGCACTGAGGGCCATGAGAGGTCCCGCCAGGAGGAAAAAACTTATGATTAACGAGAAAATCACTCCGCGGGAAAGGATACTCATGGTATCAACTCTTTAAATATCCTTGAAAGTATTATAGAAAAAGGGTTACGGAACCTGCAAAGTCAATTCCAAATGATAGTGCCTGATTAGAGCTTTTTGTACCTGATGATTTCTTCAGTTGTGATGTGCTTGAGAATATGATTTTTGTGAGCCATGACAAACCGGCACATTGGATCGCCCATTGCTTTGCAGGAGATTTCTCGGGCTTGCAAAGGAATTCCAAAACTCTCTTCACACCAACCAGCCGAATAACCAGCATTGAAGAAACAACGCGGGGATGTACTATATTCGCCTTTTTTGATGGGCGCCTCCACTTCAAAGGAATTGAGATGATCATAAACAAGAAGATAACTTTCATCTGGTAACGGATTACTGATATCGAAAATATTTACATGGGCAAACCCACGAAAACTAAATTGAATAGGACCTGCGGAGAGCATCTCTACAGGATCAGTGACATTCATACGTTGTTGATAATCTCGAGCGTCGAGTTGCCCGAAGGATTTGGCTACCTCATAAATTATGAGATCTGCAAGTTCACCGCTGCCCGATAAGGCAATGCGTTCACGCATAGCTGTGATAAATTCAGCTGGTAATGCGACATACCGTTGGTTTCCTATGATATACTTACCCTCTTTTGTGAGATGACGTGCTGTATCAAAATACTTCGTTACAAAATCCTCTGCTTTAAGAAACTCTTTCATCATGTTCTTCGGAACCGTGACTGCTTCGGGCTCCTTACTAAACATACAAGATGGGCCCCCTGTGCCTACCCAGCTACTAGTTCAGTTAGTGCCACGATTATTAAACGTTATCAAACTTTGACTTATAAGGTAATTATTTGCGGAAAGAACAAAAAATATTACAAATAATTACGAAAACCGTAGAGAAGTAATAGCATTTCAAGAATAAAAGAATAATAAACGCATTAATCTTTAACAATCAGTCTTTCTAATGCTCCTGAAGCCGTTAACTTTTCAATTGCCGATTGATATTGATCCTCGTCATTGATCATCGTGTTACAGGCTTCCTCTCGCATATGCGTTCCTGATTTCACCTGTACTACAACCTTTTTTTCAGGAAATTCATCTTCAACAGCCTTACGAATGATAATTCCAATGACAGCACCCATCGGACACATCGGACTCGTTGGGGCAAAGTCAATGTGAATCTCGTTTCCCTTAATTCGAACATCATCAGGTTTTACAAGACCCATTTCGACGACATTGATGGGATGTTCAGGATCAAGTACACGTTGAAGAACAACCATCACAGCTTCGGTTTCCATATATTCCAACCCACATGTTGATTGCCGTTTCGAAGGCAGGGTTCCCTAAAAACGCTGCGGTTACCTAATCCTATCAGCACAAACTACGTCTCCTTTCAGAGAACCACTCTATTTTCGTAGGAGGGAGCAAACCTTATCTAGGTTCGAACGCTCAGATTAGGGTGTAACGGGTTCCCCAAACACAAGGTGTGTTAAATGACGCAAGAAGCTTCAGATAAAACTCAACGTTCAGAGGTATTGAAACGCCAAATCGAAGCCCTCACCACAGATCTCGTTGATGCTATTGACATGTTAACTCGAGATCTTCAACGAAGCCTCCTCATGCTCGCTGACCGTGTCGAACAACGCATGGAGGCCATCGGCTTTGGACGACTCAGTGGACCAGTTGTCAATGATATACAGGAGGGTGTGACTGCTGAGTCGAAACGGTTTAGTGAGCAGGCGCGGGCGAAGATTCAGGAGATTACTCGGGCGAAGGCGGGTTTGGCTGGTGCAGCTGATGAGTTGAGTGCGTTAGCGGCAATGACGGAGTCAGAACGGGAGGAACTACGTAAACGCTTACAGGATGAGATTTCAGCTTCGGAGAAGACACGCCAAGAACTTGAATCAGAGCTTGCTGATGCAAGAGTAAGAATTGCTGATTTAGAGAAACGACTGAGCTCGCAGTCAACGCGTGATGGACGACGAATTGATAAACTTCAGACATCAAATAAGGAATTATCAGAGTCATTAAAGAAGGCCGAAGCTGAGCTCCTGAAGTTAAAGGAGCAAAGTGAAAAAGCTGTGAGTGAACGAAATGCTGCTGTCAAACAGACCGAGGAACTGAATGCCAAGCTAGCTGCGGCCACTGCTGCAGCTACCACGGCAGCCGCAGCATCAGCAGCTTCAAAAGGTAAGCTTGAAGAGCAAGTGAAAAAACTGACAGAGGAACTGCAACAGGCAAAACAGGCTCAGGCAACCGCAGAAGAACAAGCGAAGAGTTTGTCTTCAAGTGTCGAGGAGTTGAAGGGGGAACTGCAAAAAGCTGAATCAGAACGGGAATCAGCTCAGCAGGAGCTGAAAGAGTTTCAGACCCAAATTCAAACTGCAGAAGAGAAGGCTTCTGTAGCGGAAGAGAAACTTCAAACGATTGAAGAAGAAGTCGTTCAACTTCGTGGATCGGGTCAAGACCTTGAAACACAGTTAAAGGAATTAACTAGTCTTAAGGAGTCTCACGAACAGAAGATTGCTGAGCTAGAAGAAGAACAAAAATCATTGAAGGCGCTCACCAAAGATCGAGATCAGATTAGTAAAGAGAGGGAAGATCTTGAAAAACAGCTCGCAGATGCGCTAGCTGAAATTGAGAAAATGAAAGAAGATTATGCACGATTTGAGGAGCTTCGTAACCGTCTTCAAATGCTCGAGGCTCGAAGTCAAATCCAAGATATTCTTCTCAAGAAAGATCAACACTATATTGTTCTCACAGCCTTTGCCACTAAGATAGTAGAAGGGAAGTATCGCGTGGGTGCTAAAGAACTAGGATTTGCACCAAGCCTTGGCATTTCGTTAGCGGCATGGTTGGATAAGTTCTTCCTTGACCTTCAGGAAGAGGGATTAGTGTCCATCCATCGAACCGCGGGACGAGGACTACCTTCAGCAGATATTGAAGTTAGTAAGAAGGGTCGAGAACTTTTTGAAGAGGCAAAACAACAAGCAGCCCTCTAGCCTGAATTGGAGCGCCTCGCATGTCACCAAAAATGGATCGCTATAAGCGGTTTGTAGTGTTACGTGATATTGGTAAAAAAGGATTAAAAAAAATCCGAGCTTCAAAGGTAGTTGTCATTGGAATAGGTGGTCTGGGGAGCATTTCTTCTACGAAACTTGTCACTTTGGGTATCAAGCATTTACGCATTGTTGACCCAGACGTAGTTGATGCTTCAAACCTGCAACGTCAATTCCTTTATCGTGATCAAGATATTGGCAAACCAAAAATCCATCTTGCAGCCCGAAGGTTAAGACCCCTTAATCCAGATGTCACGATTGAACCCAGAGAAGAACAGCTCACTGAAGATTTAGTGGAAAGAATGGTTGAAGACATGGATGTGGTTGTTGATGGGTTAGATCGATTTGCTCCACGTTATATTTTGAATAGAGCATGCATCCGAAAGGGTATTCCCTACGTCTTTGCTGGAGCCTTAGGAGCTACTGGAAATCTAACAACAATACTACCTGGTAAAACACCGTGTCTTGAATGCGTATATGGGGGAGTGGATGATACACTACAACCAACTTGTCATACCATTGGTATTTATCCCACAGTTCTGGGTGTAGTAGCTAATATTCAGGTTCATGAAGCATTACGCATTATCTTGGAGCAGCCACCTCGGCTTGCTAGTCAACTGTTATTTGTAGATCTCAATACGCTTCGCTTTGACCAGTTTCCAATAGCCCGGCATTTGGACTGTCCTGTTTGTGGAAATCAAGTCTAAACCTATCATTACGCTGCAAGTGTTTTAAGAGCTTGAATGAGGGTATCAACTTCTTCGATTAGGTTGAAGTAATGAAAGCTTGCTCGCACATTACCCTGATACGTTGATAACACATCTAAGAATTTCATGAAAGGTTGACAGCAGTGATGCCCTGCCCGTGTTAATATCTTCCATTGTGAGTCTAGGGCAAGGGAGACATCGTGTGATAACCAACCTTGGATGTTGAAACAGATCGCTCCCACTTTCCAAGTCAGATCCTCTTTTGGCCCATAGATTAAAAGATTGGGAATATCGCGAATCCCATCAAGTAAATGCTTAGTTAAGACATGCTCTTGATTAGCAACATTTTGAACGCCAATTTTGTTTAGATATTTTATTGCTGCACCTAACCCAATTAAGCCTATGATGTTTGGTGTTCCAGCATCCCATCGGCGCGCTCGATGATCACTTCGCAGCATATAGTCGTTATCAGTTACACTCGCAATCGTTCCTCCACCTACTTCCGCTGGAGCCATACGCTGAATCAATTCTTCTCGAGCATACAAACCTCCCGTTCCCGGTGGTCCTAATGGTCCCTTATGTCCAGAAATTGAATAGAAGTCACATCCATAGGCCTTCATATCTACAGGCATATGACCAGCTCCCTGAGCTCCATCGATGAATACCAAGCATTGAGGATTCGCGGATTTTATCACCCGAATAATTGCTGCTATATCATGCTTTGTACCCATCGCATTTGATGCATGCTGAAAAGCAACGAATTTAGTGTCCTCATCGATAACCTCAGCGAACATCTCGGGGGTTAGTCTACCTTCAATCGTTGGTGTGATGGTTTGAAATTGAGCCCCTACATGTTTTGCTAATCGAATCCAAGGCATAAAATTCGAATGATGCTCTAAAAGTGTTGACACGATTTTGCTTTCTGGTGTCCACTTTACAAGGGGTGGAGCAAACTTAAACCCGGTTTTCCAACGGTTAAGAAATGGATGCTCCAAACTATAGGCAACAAAATTCGCAGCTTGTGTTTGATTTCGAGTAAAAATAAACTCCTCGACATCGCAATGCAATAAGCGCTTTGCCACCTCTTCACGAGCTGCATCACAGATGTCTGAAGCTCTTGCAGCAATTGAGTATGCACCACGCTCAATATTCGCACAATATTCTTCAAAGTACTCTATCATTGCATCAATAATTGGGCTAGGTACCGGTGTGGTTGCTGCATTATCTAAGTAGATATACTGTTGTGTAATCGGAAGGTCTCTTCGCATGTCTTCGGGCATCATTTTAAATCACCTATACCTTTGGTAATCAGAGAAGCCTGTATTAGTAGACCTAAATGAAATTACCCCTTGAAAACCTTCATGCTGATTGAAATAAATTAAGCCGACTCAAACTTCAAAAATTATGGAAAAACCAAATTTCCTTCCTAAAAAATCGCATTGAACAAATGTATATATTTTGCCAATTGAGATTTTACTTCGCTACAGAGCTCCAGTCTTAAAACAGCATAATAACGGGACCGGTATCGCAAGCTTGCTACTTCAATGATGGAGGCAATTTCTTCAGTGAAGCGAATCCACTTCACATCCATCATCTTCCTAATCATAATTTCATGTAATATGTTAAATTTTGTCAGCATAAGTCATTTTTCTTTTTCACTGGGCTTAACTTCAAGCTTTAACATGATTCGCAAAACCTCAAGCCACACTGGATTGGATCCAATTCAAGGCGAGGGTGATATGCGAACCGCGCAAGTACTCTGGCATCAAGATACCCAGTTTGAAGACATGCAAAATAATCAAAATTTTTCAGTTAATCTCCTAACGGGTTTTATGAATCATGAAACCCTCAATTTCACTCAAATTTCACCACAATCGATTTTACTAGTCGTCGAAGATTATGAGAATCCAGCTGATCCAGCTCTTGACTACGATTACATTTGGAGTGATGAGTATTCGTATATGAGCTTTTACCTCAATGGCACAGATGCAGTTCGCCTTAATGGCTTCTGGGTCTATTTTCGAGGTGAAACCATTGGCAACCTTCGTTTTCGAGTTTTTGGCGCAGAACCAGGAATCGAGGCGGCTACATTTCCTAATATTACTGCGCCCATTACAAATTGGATTGAAGTTCCAATTGCGCCGATCATACAGCCTGGGGAAGAACAATGGTTTTGGTTGGATACGGATGAAAATAGTGTAATCCTTAACCCCACATCGACGTATCTGAATACATTTTATATTGGAATAACTCGAGCGCTTGATACTGATACTCGTATACGGTGGGTGTATTGTGATGATGATGAGTATCCAGATAATGAGGATGAAGGAGACTGCTACGGGTATTGGGGGGGAAGTAATAGTTGGAGTTATCGAGAACGAGATCTCTTTGTTAATGTCTCGATACTTCCAATAAACCAATCCCCGAACCCTACTGATATTGGCATGAGAGTAAATAACGAAAGTATCCTAGACTTATCATCTCCCGGTAGTGGTTTCTGGGAATCCGATTTATTGCCTCCCCTTGAAGCCAGGAATTCAAACCGTTACTACAACGTTAGTGTCACTTGGCCAAACTTCTATCAATGGCCAATTGAGTTCGATTTGACTTGGTCTGGTGCGTTTTTTGAACCTACGCCAGTTGCATCAATATTTTTCATAAATGAAGAACGGAATGCCATAAATTGGACACTAACATTAGTTGTAGATTTTCCAGCCAATATGAAAAATCAACTTCTTCAATTAAAATTAGGTAAAGAATGGGGAGTTTATTCTGTTTACAGGAATACAATTCCTTTTACTTTCTGGTCATTGAACCAAGACTTGCTTCAAATAATGGAAGCCGAAGATGGTTTATGGCAGATTTCTTGTTATAGTCCAAATTATGTAATTGATGTTGAAGTCAAGGATCATTTCAATCGAGATGTCAATGTGGCTAATTTCACCAGTAGAGTCAATATTTATGCTCACATTCGTGATCCCAATGGAAAAAATGTTACAAGTGGTAAGGCTGAGTTATCAATCTATAACCCTGAAAATACGTTGCTCCTAAATAAATCTGGACTCACAGTCAGTCCACAGGGTGGAATTATTCTTACTGAATGGGATATTGCCACAACGGTTCATGTTGGAGGTTATTATTCTCTTGAAATAACTTGGTTAAATGGCACTGAGGCTGTATCTAAAATTAGGCTCTTACTTGTTAGATTGCCAATTTCTCCGGTTGCATTCCTTAACTCCATATTTCCCTGGATAATCATAATTCTAGGAATTTTGTTTACTTCAATTCTCCTTTATAATCATCGAGTGTTAACACCAAAGCACCGGAGTTACCATGAATATTTGCAGGGATTAGCTGATACATTTGATGATGTGGACAAAATCCGACGGATATTAATTGTTCACAAAGATTCAGGACTTTGTATCTTGGACCCGATTGTCGATGAAAAAATGGATGCAAATTTGTTGGGTGGTTTAATTCAAGCAGTTACCACTTTTGGGATTAGTTTCACAGAAAACGAGAATGAAGACGATCCTCACGAGAATTCCTCACCCCTACAAGAAATCACGTATCGTGATTTTCATATTACAGTACAGGATGGAAATTACATCCGTACTGCAATAATTTGCAGTAGTACACCCAGTATTCAACTTGCACGACATTTAGACAAATTTACGTCTCTTTTTGAGACCCGCTATCAACCTGTACTCGATGGATGGAAAGGACGAATGGCGCTATTCGAAGAGGGGTATAAATTGGTTGATGAGGCTTTTCAAATAACTCTTCGTTTGCCCCATATTCTTCAAGAGAAAAAAACCAAGATAATAGCCTTCTCTGATTCAGAACGAACGATTTTTAATTTGGCAAGGAAGTTATTGAAAACACAGGCCTCAGTAAACCTTCGAGAGCTTATTAATTGCAATAAATCAAATAATAAAAATGGACAGCTAAAACTTTTCGAAGCGATTGTTGATCTACGGGAAAAGGGTATTTTAGCACCGATTCAAATAGACATCCCCTATATATTTACAAATTAATGTAATTCACACGGCTTTTCGCTTCCGTTTCATGTTATTGGTGATTTCCCAAGACTTAAATTTTCAATCATAACCATGACTTAACGTTGTTAATTCTGAAGTGAAAATGGGGTGGTGCTCAGATATGGCATTTCCGTGTGAAAAAGTTGTGCGTGAACATTTACCGGCTATCAAGTCAGCCTTCGCTCGAGCACTGGTGAAAGAAGGAATGACGCAGGTTGAGGTTTCAAAACTTCTGGGGACCACTGAAGCAACAATTTCGCATTATATGAAAGGGGAGCGAGGTTCTGCTGTCATTTTAGGTAAGCATATTCTCGAGGCGGTTGACAATGTTGCAAAGAAGATTAAGAGTAAAACAATTTCTGATGAAAAAATAACAGAAGAAGTTTGCGGAATTTGTCAGAAGGTCCGCCGGACATGCGCAGTGTGTGGGGCTGAAACAATAGAAGCCTGTGCCCATTGCACTTATGAATAATTCTTACTTCTATGCCGAAATCTTTTGAACTGGAACTACCCAAATAAGAGAACGAACATAAACACTGTTAGATGAGTAGATTCTGGTGCCCTCGATTCCTAAGATTCTACGCAAAGAAGGCGTCTTTGGGTTTATCGTCTTTCTGGCCTGTTGTAGTATAATCTGGACTGTGTTTTTGTCAAATTCCTTGGACTACCAATTTATACCCCATCTAGCCCTGGATGATGATACGATGCATAAAACCGTCATCTATTATATGTTAAAGGGTGAAGATTTCTATTCGGCTTGGCGTCTTGCAGCTCATGTTACTGGGAATTTGGGCGACTTGCGTATTTACCGAACGCCCTTGGTCTTTTATCCGGTAGTGTTTCTTACAGGTTGGGCGGGAACAGGATTTGTATTTCCCTTGAGTGTTTTTTGTGTCTTTATAGCAGCTTTAAACCTCGTTCTGACATTTTTGACCGTCCGGACAATCACAGGATCTGGATGGGCTGCACTAGCGGCCAGCTTTGTTCAGTATGCCTTCTTTTTCAATGTGATTCCTCTCTTTCAGATCTCCCTATTTGCTATGCCCTTTTTGATTCTGGCAGTGTATTGTGCATGGAGTGACAGACCTTGGTTAGCAGGTCTATTTTTAGCGTTAGCATTTCTCATCAAGGAAACCTTTGCCTTCGCAGTTCCAGCAATTCTTGTCTTTTATATCATGCAGCGGAAATGGCAATCTGCTTTGATTGTCCTAAGTATCTTTGCAGGGGCAATTGGGGTCTATTTTTTCCATACAATTATTGCACAACCAATTCCTGATCCACAAATGATGCTTAATGCAAGCCTCCCTGAATTCTTCCAAAATTTAGGTGGTTTCTTATGGTTTGGCTTCGGTGTACTCGCTTACAATGTTCTAGCACCCGCCACGTTTGATGGCTATTATCCTGCGAATCCGTTCCCACCATTTATTCCTATTTCAGTGTTTTACCTCATCTTAACTCTGCAATTTATTCTAGTTTGGGGATTGATGATCTTATGGGTAGTCAAACATGTACGAAATCGCCAATGGTCGCACTTACCGTTGATTGCGTTAGCCATTCTGCTTTGGTTAATACCCATATTATTTGCTGCTTCAACTCACCTCAACAATTTTGCCATGTACTGGATGGATTATGCTATTTGGCGATGGTTTGCCCCCTCCTATGTGGGATTTCAACTTCTAGTAGCAATGAGCTGGACTAATGTCCGACCTCAATTATACCAATGGTTTGTCACAAAATTATCGGAAACTAAAATTCCAATTCCCCAAATACAGCGGAGTCTCTCAATTCGAGATGTGCCTTTTGATACACAAGCACTATAAAAAGCAGCCGAAGCCCTAAGCAGAGTGTTACTGGTTATTATGTTAAAGGTAACTCTTCTTGGCGTATGCCTCTTGGCAGAGGGCGCCATTATTCTGTGACGCCCTCGCTCCTTTTCCGACCAGTAATCACAGCAGCAGATGCCTGGGAAACATCAGGGGAGAACCGATGAACCTGATCCGGTCGATTTAATGGCCAGGGGCAGTGATGGTCCTCCACCATTTTTTCATATAATGAGGATTCTACCAATCTACTCAGAATTCTACTTTGTTTTCCGAAGTTCCCAGATACGAACCTTGCCATCCGCGGAACCGACTGCCAACCATCGACGGGTAGGGGAGACAGCTACAGAATAGACTCCTTTGACAGGTAATTCGTATTGCTTGTCGATTTCACCAGTACGTAAATTCCACATACGGACCCCATAGTCAATAGTTGCCGCCACCTTTTTGCTATCTCCAGTAAAAGTTAGATCAATTGCCCGGGATTCAAGAGCAATTGTATGAACTTGTTCCCAACTTTTTGTGGCCCAAATTATTAGGGTCTCCTCGTATCCGATTGACCCGAGCCATTTGCCATCCGGTGAAAATGTGACGGAATTGACCGCTGTCTCATGCCCTATGATCTGTTTGATAAGCTCTCCAGAAGGGATTGCCCACAAATAGATATCATCACCCAATCCACCTGCAACTAATGACTTCCCATCTGGGGAAAAATCGACAGACGCGATATTTCGACCAATATGTGATAGCGATACAATTTCTTCACCTGACGATAGTTCCCAGATTTTTATATGACCATCATAGGAACCAGAAGCGATATATTCACTCGACGGAGAAATTGCCACAGCAGATACAGTTTTTTTGTGTCCGCTTAAGGTGTGTTCAACATCACCTGATGGATAATGCCAGACTTTTACTGTTGTATCTGTTGAGCCAGTCACCAAAAAATCTCCAGATTGGGTCATCGCCAAAGCATTTACGCTGTTTGTGTGACCAAAAAAGGTGTGTTGTTGAGTCCACTCTTTTACCAACCATGATTGCACAAGGTTATCCATGCCTGCAGAAAGCAGGGCTGTATTATCTGGTGAAAAAAGTACTCCTGTAACATAACGGGTATGTGCATCAATCACAATTGGTGGTTCCATAACCTTCACCTACTTTAACATTCTATTCTTGGTGGAAATATGATCTTAGGTCTGATACCCTAAATTGTTATAGATTTGAACGACTCGCTGTTTCCACGGCTCAAATGTGTCAGGAGCTTCAGGGAAATTCTGATACAATGAGAGCATCTCACGCATAGCCTTTGAAACGTTCTGAATTCGGCGAAGAAGTCCAAGTTTTCGTAACCCACGCAACATACGTCCAGCTTTATCTAGGGCAGATAATTCTATACCCTTGCCTGCATTAGCCCTGAGCAAATCCTCCGTAGTAAGAATTCGATTCTTGATAACAAAATCAAACTCCTCATTTCCAACCTCTTGAAGGAGATGCCGCATCAGATCTAATGAAGCAATTTTCTGTCCATAATGCTTCCTGTTATATTCCACATTGAACTGCCAGAGACTAGCCAAAGAAACATCATTGGTTTCGATAGCGCTCTTAATAATTGGAGCTAGTACATGTCCTGCCTCAATTGATGATCCGATACCACCGCCATGAATAGGATTAACATGGCAACCACTATCACCGATGAACACAATGCCATCTGCTACATAACTCCAGAGTGGTCGTCGAATTGGAGCAGCACCACCTCCTCCATGAATTACCTTTGCGTCTTTGAAGATAGGGTTCGAAGTGAGAAATTGTTTGTAGAGTTCTTTTGGCTGGTAGCCATGACCGCCTTGGGTGCCAAGCCCTACATTAGCAATGTTACCTCCACGTGGAAAAATCCAGATATAGCCACCGGGGCTATAGCGGTCATCCATAATGATCCAGCAGCGGTCAGCGGGTTCAAAGGGTTCTTGGAGTTCTAGGATTTCGCGGTAGCAGACTGCTTGGTCTCGCAGTGCAATTGTTTGTTCGATAAGGGGATTTTTCATTTTTCGCCTAAGAGTTGCAGACATACCACTTGCATCAACAGTTACTTTGGCATGCGCTTTTTTCATGGTTTTGGTAGTCGTGTCTTTGTACTTGACGCCAGTGACAGTATCGTTATCAAAAATGGGTTCGAGAACATGGGCATGGTCTTGGATTATAGCACCTGCTTTTTCTGCATAACCGAGAAGTCGTTGTCCAAAGTAAATACGGTCGATGGTCCAACCATCACAGGGTTCGCCCTCAACCCGTTGACTAACCGTGACGTATCTCTCCATGCTTGGAGGATAAATGTCGATGCTGTTGATTGTATTTCCTAGTTCCTTTCCTTTGGGGTAGGGGATACCAGCGTTTTTAAGATGATGAAGTGCGATACCCTCACCACAAACTTTGTCACCTACACGGTCTCGTGCTAGGCGTTCTAGAAGTAATACATCGAGCCCACGTTGGGCTGCCTCTTTTGCGAGATGGGCACCAGCTGGACCAGCACCAACGACAATCAAGTCATGTTCAGACACATTGAATCCTCCATGAAGTATTGTTTCTTCAATCGTGGGTGTACTTAAAACCTCACTTATTCGTTGAAAGCGGGTTGGATTTTCAGGGTGTCATCACAGGGCACACGAGAGCCCACAGGACAGACGCATGTGCACCTTGTGCACCAAAGTTGGGCCCCTGGTGAAAGCTGCCGTTGATGAAAAGGACTAGTCAAGCATCGCCCTTGATCGTATTTTCCTCCATCAAGAGCATTGACGGGACAAGCTTGGATGCATTGATCACAATCTGTACACCAGGGATTTTCTGTAATCATCGGGCTTGGTGGTAAATCCTCAGAAATTGCTATGGCCCGAAGCCGTATGCGAGGACCAAAGTCAGGTGTAATCAATAGATTGTTCTTCCCGATGACTCCCAAACCAGCTAATACTCCTGCTTCTTTCAGATAGATGAAGCCCTTTTGATCATTCTTAGCTGATGGGCCATAAGGAAGCACCTTGGCTTCGATTTTCCGTTTATACATATCTAAGGCAAGGCGATATGATATTGCTCGAAGAATTTCGTCCTCAAAGGCACGACCCGTGGGTGATCGTCCTGCGCCACTAGTAGGTGGCACGTGTAGCCACAGGTCAAGTAAGGGATCAACCATTTGCAGCGCTAATACGACAACGGTTCGTGCTGAGGATTGAGCGTAGGCAGGACGATTTTCAGGTGGGTACCGTTCAAACCGGTCCACGGAAGCAAAGCCTACAAGATCTGCACCCCATTTCATCACATTTTCTCGAATTTGGGCTTCTAACGTAGCTTGCATAAAATCTACTCCGTTTAATATGCACTAGTTAGTTTAAGATGAATCAAGTGGAATATATTTTTGGAAGCATCATAGGTCAGGCAATAGACGAGAGTAGATTCAGAACGATTAGCTATTTTATGGTGTGACATGCGGAACGAGTTTGTTAAGAATAGAATCTACCCTAACTCTATGAAGGTTGAAACCGAGTTGATCTGGGTTGGTTCCCAAAGCAAGATTGAGTAGTTCAGGATAATAAAAAACTGGAATGGGAGTCTTATCTTCAGCATCTCGAAGGGCCAGGCGTTGCATTAAATCAAATTGGAGTGTGCATGCAGGACAAATTACCACGAGAGCTTCGGCACCAGCCCGCTTCATATTTTCAAGCTTTATTCCTGTCATTTTAAGGGCCATCTCCCGATCAGCTGGTCGTGTGCCATACCCACAGCAGTCCATTTCATCGAGGAATTGCACGGTTTTCGCTCCAAGAGCCCTAACCAGTTGATGGAGAATAGTTGGGCGCTGGGCATCATCGACATTGAGCAGGTTACTAGGACGAAGGAGATGACAGCCCACATGAACAGCTGCTGTTAAATCAGTTAGTGGATGAGTAACCGAATCTGCAATTACACCCAAACCAATATCTTCGAAGAGCAATTGGATGAAATGTTTAACTTTAACAGGCCCTTTGTACTCGTGCCCAGTTTTCGCTAGAATAGCGTTGATTTCTGTGTGAAGTTGCTTATCTTTTTGGAGGCATTTTGCAGTTCCTTTCAAGGCCTCAAAACATCCATTACAAGGTGTGAGAATGTCCATTCCCTTCTTTTCTGCTATAGCAAGATTGCGAGCGGATATTGCCATCGCGGCCTGATGGTCAATACGAGGTAGTGTTAACGGATTTGGACAACAAGTGAAACCCTTAATCTCCTCTCCCTGTATATCGAAGTGCCGAAAGGTTTCCCGAATTGCTAGTTCCATATACGGAAGCCGATTAGGTATCACACACCCCCAATACAAGGCCCAGGTTGAATTCGTAATCACGCTTCACCTTCCTCTTCAATCGCGTTTTGGGTTTCTGCTTCTTTGAGTTTTCGCTGTTTGATGGTATCTAGGCGTTTAAGGAGTTCAGTTACCTTGGCTATGGTCTGAAGATCATTGCTACTCCTTTCATCGATTGGAATTGGTTGAAGACCTAACTTTTCTCGTGTCTTATTCGCTTGTTCACTCGGCGCTAAAGCCCATCCTGATGTTAAGATATTTTCAACTTCAGATACAATGTCATCTGGTGTTATCCCCAATGAACTAGCGAGATTCTGTAAATCTTGAATGAGTTCCGATACAGGGACCTTCTGGGGACAATGTTCCAGACATGCATGGCAACTCGTACAAAACCATAAAGCTGGCTCTTCAAGCAGTCTTGTGGCTTCACCTTCAAGCGTTGCCTTGACAACACGCCTTGGATGATAGTTGTCTGATCCAATTAAACGAGAGACTGGACAAGCGGCAACGCAAGTACCACACGCGAAACAACTTTTCGTGTCCACACGTTTTGCGAGTTTTATGGAGATTTCTTCGAGGTGTTCGTCCAGCTTCACTTCATTTTCACCTCAGCAGCCTTTGGTTTAGCTTTCGGTTTCTTCTTCGGCGATAGTTTCTCTTTCTTCATTAACTTGGCAAGGCGCTTCTCAATCTCTGGAAAGACTCGTTGATTCTCCTCGACGATGAAATCATGGCCCATTTCTTTGAGCTGTTCAGCCATTTCTGTTGTCACAGCCGCCCATTTGTCACCTTCAGCAGCAGATACCCATTCCAACCGGAACCGACGTGGATCCATTCCAATTCGCTCCAAATAGGCCTTCATTCGGTTAGCTCGTTTCTCAGCCCAGACATTACCGCTAATGTAATGGCAGTCGCTGCCCGTTTCAGTCAATCGACAACCTGACATGAGTACCATACCCGCGCCTAATCTGAAAGCCTCTAAAATGAACTTATCAGACATCCGCCCGGAGCACATTACTCGAATTCCACGTACATTGGCTGGATAGTTATATCGACTAATACCCGCTAAATCCGCACCTGCATAACTACACCAATTACAAAGCATAGCAAAGATCTTATTTTCCGGGTTGTCTCTCAACAAAGCACGAATCTGAGCTAAGATTTGTTCATCTGTGAAATGCATCTGCATAATTGCACCCGCGGGACATTCAGCGATACAAGTGCCACAACCATGACATTTTGCTGGAGTGACCACAGCAGGTTTACCGGGTTCAGCAGAGATGGCTCCATATGCACAGCGGGATACACATATGCCACATTTACCGGTAGCGCTTCGGCATAATTCAGGATTTACTACAGCGACGATTGGTTCGATTTCCCATTCATCTTGAGTGATTATACGAAGAGCACGTGAAGATGCGGCACTACCTTGAGCGACACTAGCTGGAATATCCTTTGGACCTTGTGCTGAGCCACAGAAGAATACGCCCTCGGTTGCAGCATCAACGGGTTTGAGTTTAGGGTGTGCTTCCATGTAGAATCCAGATGGACCTAGGGGGACATTTAAGACACGAGCTAGATCTTCAGTTCCTTTACTTGGGACAGCTGCAGTGCTGAGGATGACCATCTCAAATTCACGTTTTGTAAGTTTGCCTGTGGCCATGTCTTCTGCATACACAAGGAGATTTTGTGTTTGGGGATCTTCGTTGATTTTTGCAGGTCGTCCTTGTTGGAATCTAATTCCTGCCCGTCGAGCGCGTTGATAGAACTCTTCGTAGTCCTTGAAGTTGGAACGAATATCCATGTAATAAATAGTGATTTCTGCATCTGGGTATTTTTCATGGAGAAGTAGTGCATTTTTGATTGTATACATACAGCAGAAGCCGGAGCAATAGATATTTGATCGTTCGTCGCGGCTGCCGACACATTGGATAAAAGCAAAACTGTGAGGTTTACTTTCGTCAGAGGGGCGGATGACCTTGCCTTCAGTAGGTCCAGCGGAATTGATTAAACGCTCGAGTTCCATAGCGGTGATAACGTTTGGGTAGACGCCATAGCCATATTCTGTAATTGGGGTTGGATCGTAGGGTTCGTAACCGGTGGCAACAATGATGGCCCCGATATCGACCTCATGGATTTTTTCTGTATCATCAGGGAGAATCGCTTCTTGGCCGGCTTTGTTACAAGCTTCATAACACATCATACATTCTTTGGGACTTAGTCCGAGACAATGATCGGGATCAATTATGTAAGCGGCGGGAACAGCTTGAGGATAAGGGATATAAATTGCATGACGCCAGCCCAGATTCGCATCAAAATTATTGGGAACCATTACAGGGCAAACCGTTTGACAGTCACCACAACTGTTACATTTATCGATGTCTACAAAACGGGGTCGTTGGGTAATTTGCACTTTGAAGTTGCCAACAAATCCTTCGACCTTAGTGACTTCAGCATTGGTTATTAGTTCAATATTTGGATGGCGTGCAGCTTCTGCCATTTTCGGACCGAGGATACAAATTGAACAGTCTAGCGTTGGGAAGGTTTTATCAAGGAGTGCCATGATGCCACCAATGGTGGGAGAACGTTCTACCAGGTAAACTTTGTAGCCTGCATCTGCGATATCAAGAGCAGCATGGATACCCGAAACGCCTCCTCCAATAACCAGTGCTGTATGAGTTACAGGAACTTTTAGGACTTCAAGCGGTTGAAGATGATGAGCCTTAGCCACTGCGCTAGCTATTAAATCAGAAGCTTTTTCTTGGCAGCCTTCAGGGTCGTTGGCATGACACCAGGTTCCTTGATCCCTTATATTTGCCATTTCAAAATAAAATTGGTTTAATCCTGCGTCTTCAGTGCAACGCCGGAATGTAGGTTCGTGCATTCGAGGTGTGCAAGCAGCAACAACCACTCGGTCGATCTTTTGTTCTTTGACGACACGTTTTATTTCTTCTTGACCAGGATCAGAACAGGTGAATTTGTTGACTTGTGTAGCAACAACACCATCGAGTTTAGCCGCTCCTTCAGCTAATGCATTACAATTAACGACGCCTGCAATGTTGCGTCCGCATTCACAGACAAAAACACCGACTCTTGGCTTCTCTTCCTTTCTTACCTTGGTTTTTGAAATGGCGCTCACCACCAATTCTCCTCAAATTCACTCCGCTTTCGCTAAATATCTTTGCAACTTCCAGTAACGAGTTGCCTATAATCCCTGAGAGGTTTTCATAGATGTCAGGAACTCTTGTCACAATGATACAATTCTTATATAATTTGAACACTTCGAATACTATTCTTAACTCCAAATGAATGAGAACAGAATTTTTCAAGCAAACTATGAAAATAGGTGTATCCATAAATTCTAGAAAGCTAATCCCAGGGCTTCACTCGTGGGATATCGTTGCACCAGGATTTGAGTTACAATATCGAACATTTCTTGAACCCCGTGTCCATCCTTCGCTGAGGCTTCCACAAAAGGTGCGTTGTACCTAGCAGCATACTCAATCCCTTCTTGTAATGTAACAAGAGGACGTATTCCTTTGAACACTTTTCGTAAATCCGATTTATTTCCCACGATTACAATTGGACAATTCCGTTCTGATTCATGTAAGTGAGTTATCCAATCATCAAGCCGCTCCATAGTATAACGGCTCGTAATATCGAAGACAGCAATGGCAAGACGAGCTCCTCGAAAATAAGAAATTGCTAGATCCCGAAAGCGAATTTGCCCTCCTAAGTCCCAAATTTGTAGAGTAGCTTTCCAGTCCTCGTATTCAACGTTTTTTGCTGCGAAATCCACACCCACAGTTAGTTTCATGCTTTCATCGAATGTATTCCAAGTATAACGCTTTAGTAGGCTAGTTTTACCAACGCCACCTTCGCCAATGAATAGTACTTTCAGTATCCCAATCATTGGTTTCGCTCCTTAGAATTGTCCCTATCAAGTATTCGGTTCAACCAGCCAGTAAGTGTATGCCTGAACACTAAATATCTGATGATTATCCATCGAATGTTGGTTCCCCAGCAGAATGTTACTTTCCGCCTATATTGATGTTAGATATAATATCTTTCTACCACCTTAGTTGTTTTTTCTGAATTCTGCGGAATTCTTGTAGGGAAATCTCTATTTCTATATCCTTAGCTGAAAGATATTGATGATTTAAGTCACTTAGAAATTCAATTGGGTTATTTGCACGAGCCAACCTTCTATAGAACTTTGAGATTCTTCAATGCTGTATTGAGGGATTCTTCGAAAA
>JABXGY010000265.1 GCA_016550395.1 archaeon
ACGCGGGGCAAGCTGTCAGCAAACCTTTCCTGGAACAACTATCCACCATGGCTCCGCGCATAGGTTCCGGTTTCGGGTTAACCGAAAGCGCCGGATTCATTACCTACACAAATCCGGATGCTAGCGTGGATGACATTGTGACAGGCATAGGTTATGATATGCCAATCAGCCCGATCTCCATCCGTGATCCCATGCAACCCAACGGTAAAGCTGGTGATGAAAAGATTCCGGGCGAAGTGGGTGAAATCACCTTCTCTGGACCCCAAGTTTTTCTTGGCTACTATGGAGACGAAGAGAACACAAAGAACACTATCTCCACTGATGGTTTCTGCTACACAGGTGATTTGGGTTCATATGATGACCAAGGACTCAAGTTCGCTGGACGCTCCAAATTCCTCATCAAACCCAAAGGCTACAATGTCTTTCCAACCGAAGTTGAAGACCACATCGAGCGAGCTTTGAAAGGAAAGGTGGGCACCGTTGCCATCGTCGGGGTTCCTCATGAGGTTTTCACCGAGGGCATTATGGCCTTCGTCGAGAAAGCCAAGGGCGTGGACGAATTATCCGTTGACGATTTAGAATCAGCCGTGAAGGACATTGCGGCTTATAAACGACCCAGTCACTTCGAGATAGTCGATTCTGGTGAAATCCCTCTAACGCGTATCGGCAAAACCGACTATATGATACTACAAACAAAAGGGAAGGACATAGCTGAGAAACTCCGTTCTGAAGGTAAATGGGACGCATTATAACTCAGATTAGCATTAAGGATCTGCACTAGAGTTCAGATTTACATACCTTCTCAAGTCTCTGTGGTCTTGGATTCACTAGAAAGAAAGACAAAGATAATTCCACCAACCAAGGCCATAACTCCCATAACAATAAGACCGATTTCAAGATAAATCCACTCTGGATTAAGCAGCCACAATACAACTCACGGGACAATCAACAATTTGCAGACCAATAGGATAACAAAAATTGTTATCGTATCTTTTCGAGCCACATCCAATACATCTGATTAAATACGCCGATACTGCGTAAAACTTCCTTTAAATGAGCCGGTAATAAATTAATTGAATTTTAGTTTGGCAAAAGGGGAAAGCCACCCTCCACTTGAGTATCGTATAATTGGAGGAGTCTTTTGTAATCTATATTCAGAGTATGAATTCATTCGGTCATTTCTTTTTTCGCGCTAGTAATCCACTTCTCGACCATAGCCTTCGTAATGCTATATCCCTTTGGAACTTGAACTCGACCGAATTTTTCAGCAGTTGATACTTGATTGTAAAGGTCCTCAGGGTTTGCTTCAGCCAGTTGTTCAATACTTGTTATATTCGCACCCAGCACAATGGTTTCAGCATCCTCTTCAGATACGTCGTCCAACCAAGTTAAACGGGCCATGGCAATCCATTTCTTAGCAATCATGTCGCTGATGTCTCCAAGTTTCGATACCTTTCCAGGATCGGCATGGGCTAAATCTTCGACCCATTCGATGCCACCTTTTCGGAGTTTATCTCCATAGGCTTTCCCAATACCTTCAATTGTCTCGATAGGGAGTTGCTTTTTTCCTGGTGATGGGTACGTAACGGCTGGAACGAACTCCTCAGGTCCTGCCACGGGTTTAGCAGCTATCACCATGACTTCTTCAGCAGTTGCTTTCGGTTTGGGCGTTGGTTTGGTCTCTACACGTCCACGGCAAAGATACCAGGCCAGCACAATAATTAACAAGACTATGCCGGTGACTAAGAGAACCATTGCAATAGTGAACATCCATGGCAAAAGAACCCAAACAGTAATACCAGCAATAACCAACACAATTCCAAGGATAGTTAACAAGATAACTAACCATGAGCTTTTTTGTGACACCATTTTTTCCCTCTATTTGGTTTTGTGGTCCTATCTTTCATCATCCTATAAATGCACTAGGTCTTTCTAGACACATCCATGGATGAACCCAAGAGTTCCACTTGCTTTGAGATTTCACAGGCAGTATTCATGGAATTTGCGCCTCCTTCTAGAAAGGTGCAATTCCATCAAATCTTGTCCTCTCAACGTAATCAATCAACAATGATCTGGGTTACTCTGAATTTCATTTTGCTATTTTCTTATTTTTATAATTCTAAATGAAGCGAATTATTATTGCTTCTCCAACTCCATACTCCCTTCTTCCCTTTTCTTTGGGGATGGTGGTGAGTGTGAGAGGTTTTTAAATTAGTTAATGGGAAGTTAGATATTATGTCATTTTCTACAAAACGGTTTCAGTTAGTGATGGAGGTAGGGGGAGGTGACAGTGTACGATTAATGAGTCGTTCCTTTGTTGAAGCGCTGATATTAAAGGTAGCAGATTTGAGTGAAATGGAAGTGTTGCATGGACCAGTAATAGTAGAGGGAAGGCCACATAATCCAGGACTAACAGGATTTGTAGTAATTGATTATTCGCACATCGCTGTGCATACCTTCCCGAGTTCGGGAGACCTTTTTCTTGACTTATGTTCCTGTAAAATGTTTGATGCAACGAAAATCGAAGATTATGTTCAACGGAGTTTAAACGTAGACAAGTCCATGATTAAAAGTACTCGTCTAAATCTTGAATAAGTTGACATAAATAAGATTCTATCTTAGACTATTCTTGTAAATTATGGGCGGTCTTTCAGTCCTATTTTGGAAAAATAGGTCATTGTGTGATATTAGCGAAAGAAAAAGAGTTGGGTACCCTGAGAATATGATGAGCTCATTCTGGGGGACGGAACCAGAGTGCTGGGCGATCGATAGATATCAGCAAATACGGACGGGAGATTGTTCATCTGAACGTACATGTATTTGAATCCTTTTCCAATAGTTCTACAAAGCGCGATCACATAAATTGCATTTAATGGACATAATATTAAAATGAGGACGAAGTTTGATTGAGGTAGGATACTGTAAGGGATGAAAAAGAAAGGAGTAAACAGAAACATATATGGTTGAATAAATTCTGGGTCATTGCTTAATGCCTGGGGACCCACCTTAAGATCTTGAAGACTAATCTGTTCCGCTACAGTTGTATTAACAGTAAAGACCTGATAATGTTCCGAACCTGTGACTTTGAATATGAGATCAGTAATTGAGATACGGGAAAGTGGTAAAGATGAGAAATGATAGATCAGAAAACTACACCAGTATTGTTTTGATTCTATGCTTCTTTCCGACAAGCTGTTTGGGGAGATATAAACCTCATAAAGCCCCTCCGGTAGGTGATCAATGAAAATTTGGGTATTCCACGACTCATTTTCTGGTCTTTCAACCGTTACATACAGCACTCGGCTATAGTCCTCAACCCAACGGAGATAAAAGTGAAGTCTTTTAACAGATGAATTTGAAGCCACAACTAGGTTGAAACTATCCCTAACGAGATCGAATTTCAGGGGGGAACTCACATCACAATAACGGTTGCGTGATGAATATATGATGAAAGGAGACTGATTACTAGAAATTAGATAATAGCTTACTCGATTGTGTTCTCGAAAGTCTCTATACATTTTTTGAGAACAATAGATAGGCCATTCCCTATCACCATAATCTGGTGGAGATTCATAACCTGCACGACTCGTAACGAAGTAGTTCACTCCATGGGGTGCATAAACAAGCGCATCTTGAGTCAATTGTCCGTCCAGCATTTCAATTGATTCGATTTCAGAGGC
>JABXGY010000266.1 GCA_016550395.1 archaeon
CGATTGACAGATCTTCCCGAAATCACGCTCGCCTCAGTGCAAGCGGACGCTATTGATTCCAAACTGGCAACCGACGTCACGGGAATAATAAGTGCTGGAAAAGAAGCCACCGTATTCTATGCATTATGGCGGGATTTTCCACTTGCCCTTAAGGTTTACCGGCTTCATGCGACCCCACATGCAAAGAGTGGTAAGCGCAAGAAAATGGGTGGAGGCAAAAGAGGCTTTTCATTAGACATTATGAGCTATTGGGCCTCACGAGAATTCTGGATACTTGATCGGGCATTCCGTGCTGGCATCGATGTTCCTACCCCAGCTCAACACTCAGATAATATGTTTACAGCACGATTCCTTGGAGACAATGGTACCCCAGCCCCTCTTCTAAAGGACGCCATTATTGAACATCCGAACCGCCTCTTTGGTACAATCATTAACCAAATCTTTGCCTTATACCGGGCATTCATCATCCACGGCGATCTCTCAAGCTTTAACATCCTATATTTCCGCAAAGAACCATGGATCATAGACTTTCCACAGGCGATTGATTTTGCCTCACGTCCCGGTCGTCACCGCGTATTAGAACAAGGAAGACAAATTCTTCTCCGTGATATCACTAATATTGTCAAGTTTTTCGAGCGGTACGGAATCACCGCTGAAGCTAAAACACTTTGTGAAGAATGCATGGAACAGGTCAATCTCCATGATTCCTTTGACCCAAAAACGCTCATCCGCTAGCCGATAGGAAGATTGAGTCGATTAGGGTGTGTGTATACATTCATTCGCTCACCCCGTACAAACCCAATCAACGTAATCCCAGCGGCATCTGCTAATTCCACACCCGAATCAACAGCAGCACTAATCGATGCTAGAATTGGTATTTGGGCTACAGCTACTTTCAAAACCAAATCCGCAGTGAGACGTCCCGAACACACCATCATTAGTGAATTAAGATTTTCAGCCTGTTCCAGTGCTTTACCGATTACTCGGTCGACAGCATTATGCCGACCTACATCTTCCGCAAGAATTACAAGGTTCCCATCTTGATCGGCTAACGCCGCACCATGGGTTCCTCCTGTTTCACGATATATTTCCATTTCAGCATTCATGCTCTGCACCGCCTTACGAATTGAATTTAGCAGCACAGAATATGACGCTTCAACAGGGGGAAGATCACAAGCTTGCCACGTCCCAATTGCACTTTCTTCAGGACCACATACTCCTGTTACTAGCCGTGCGTTGGGTCGAAGGGCTGCTAATTTTTCGTGAATATTACAAGTCTCCGAAACCTGCACCCTAGCAAGTTGGTTTCGAACGGTTATTTGAATAAGATCCATTGGCGTTGAAACAAGACGTGAGGTAAATAATAATCCCAATATAAGCAATTTCGGCTCATGAGGGATTGTCCGAATAAATGCAAAATTTTCCTCTCCCTGTGAATCCATAAGGACGATTCGGAGCCCTGTCTCTTGTACCACTGGATCATGAATTTTTGTACACTGGTCTTCATCACAGCGAAGGATTGGAAGTTTGCGTGTTATAACCATTGGAATCAACTCATCCAGTACAACTTGGTATCTTAAGCTACTGCCAATATATACTCGATTATTCGAGCACTCTCTTTTGGGCGCTTTGCTTAAACAAGGAAAGAATGAAGAGTTGATATTGCAAAAGCTCTGGGTTCTTAACCAGCAACGCATCTTGGGTATGCCCAAGTAATACTAACACGCTTACCTCATCATCCACGATTATCATGGAGGGACGCCGGTCTTTAAAGGCCCTAATCAGGGGTGAGTTCAGGAATTGTTCAGAGAGAACATAGATTTCTGATCCCTGCACAATGTCTTCAACTTGCGGAAGTTCAGTCTCAAAGAGAAGAAAGGTTCGTTGAACTTTTTGTTTTCGCAAAGCAAGAAAAGCGGATTTATACTTAAGCAACAATTCAGCAGTAAAATTCGTAATTACAGCCTTTTTTGCTTCATCCAAAATTTTCTTGATATAGTAATCTTGAGCGATGACCCCCGAAACGGGTATAAGCTGCTGTCGCTCCATAGTCTCAAACTCTTCTTCGACTTTTCGACTCACGCTAGCAAGAATAGATAAGAGTTCCTTGTATGAAGCCAAAACGACACTTTGCTCCTGTTCAATTTGTTTTTCACGTTCCATTAGAAGCCGCTCAAGTCCGTCATGCCAGGCAGGATACTCATACAATGTTGGCGAACCAGCAATGGGTTTTTCCACAATTAGTTCCCGTTTAATCAAACTCCGTAACACATCGTATATTCGACCCCGTGGCACCTTAGACCGTCTTGCCAATCCCGTTGCATTCTGGGGAGATCGCTTATACAACTCAAAGAAGACCTGAGCCTCGTAAGGAGTTAATCCTAATTGTTGGAGAAGCTCCACCACTTCTTTTGTCTTCACCATTTATCTCACATCAGCGAAGTCATTATGGGAAGATTTATTAATTTGCAATTCTTCAACATAATTGTAAATTACAACAATCTTTTGTTGTTGCAATTTATAAATATTGCTTAGCTCCTCCATTACTTGCAGGAAGGTCGACAATGATCACAATCACGAACCTTGTGAAACGGTTTGGCGACCGAGTCGCTGTTGACGATCTCTCAGTGGAGATTGGTCAAGAAGTCTTCACATTTTTGGGACCAAATGGTGCAGGTAAAACGACGGTAGTGAATATGCTTTGTGGGCTTCTCCAACGAGATAGTGGCATGATTAGTATTTCAGGGCTTGATCCAGAAACAACTCCTGGTGAAGTCAGGAGTAAGATTGGGCTAGTACCTCAGGAAACAGCTCTGTATGAATACCTGACTGCTCGGGAAAACTTGGATTTTCACGCCAAGTTTTATGGTGTTCCAGGGGGTCAAGTCAAGCAACGTATCCAAGATGCCTTAGAACTCGTACAATTAACTGAGAGAGCAGATGACCGAGTTAGCACTTATTCTGGAGGAATGAAACGTCGGCTTGCCTTGGTTCGAGCACTCCTACATGATCCCGAAGTCCTAATTCTAGATGAACCGACATTAGGCATCGATGTACAGAACCGGAATGAAATCTGGAACCGCATTCAGGAACTCAAAGAGGAAAAAACCATTTTGATTACTACGAACTATATGGATGAGGCAGATCGACTATCCGATCGCTGCTTAGTGATGGCCGAAGGTAAACTGATTGCGTTAGACACACCAGCAAATTTGAAGCTGAAACATGCAGGTGGGATTCGGGTTGAAGCCTATATCACTGCAGATCAGAAAATTGTCAAAGCATTGATTGAAAAGTTAAAACAAATTGCGCCTGAAGCACGGTATGCAGACACAGAGATGAAAGGTGAATTTAATTTTGTGCTACCTGCTCGAGGTCAAGCTAATGAGTTACTCACTGAAGTCTCACGTATATTCCGAGAATTTCCCCAAGTCAATATACTTGATTTAAGCCTACGCGTACCCACCCTTGATGATGTCTTTTTGGAGCTGACAGGAAGCCATCTACGTGATTAGGAGAGATTAAATGAATATACTACAACGAATCATAAGTCTAACAATCAAAGATCTGAAAGCCTGGATTCGTAAGCCCTACCTAATTGGAATTGCTGTAATCCCACTAATTATCATCCTCATCTTTACAGGCATCTTCGTTGCCCGTGCAGAAAGCATGCCTGCGGGAGTAATTCTCGAAGATAACGA
>JABXGY010000267.1 GCA_016550395.1 archaeon
ACCGCTTCTAAATAGACGAGTTGGTCCTTTTCAAATTTCATTGTTTCTTTTGCCTGTCTAATTCTTGAAATCAAGTCAGAAAGACGAGTCTGCATTTTAGCAAGGTTATTCGAACGCCAGATGCTACTATTTAGATTTTGGAAGCCTCGAAGGGCTATATCGGAATCTTGGGTCTGTTCATATACAAGAAAACATTGTTCAGCAGCATCAGAGTACTCAGCATTTCGCTCTAGGATTGTGATGCGACGAAGCCCTATACTTGCATCAGTCGAAAACAAATCCTTTCACCGCTAATTCCCCTTTTCAAAGTGCTCAGCTAACTGACTAATGGACTGAGAAAATTGATGATCGGGGTATTTTTTCACAAATAGATGTCGACCCATATTTTCCATGACTTCACAAAAACAGGGAATGATTCCAATAATTTCGATACCTAATTTCAAGCTGAGTTCAGATTTCAGGCGTTTATAATCTTCAGCAGTTTGTAACATACTGCATGGAACCTTATTTACAACTAACTCCGGTTTCTTTCCTAAGGTCTGGTCATACACACCTTTAATGAGATGATAGGTCCCCACGATATCTAGATGATCCATTTTGATAACAAGAATGGGATCATCAGCAGCCAATATTGCATTAATAGAACTCATTGCAAAACCAGGGCTAGTGTCAAATATCTGAAAATTAATTCCATATCGTTCAAAGAGGAGATCTTTGCCATCTAATATGAGTTGGAGAACTCGAGCCTGCCATTCCTCATCAAGGCTATGCATTGTCATCTCATTAATGGCTTTGCCACTTGGATTCGTGAAGCCGACAAGGAACTTACCCATGGTTTGATAACGATCACTCAGATCGACCAGAACCTCATTTAATTCACATCGTTGGGCAAGCCAATCATTAATCCAATATTTGATACTATTCATCTGGAATAGAGCATTAAGACTAGGTGCACGGAAATCAAAATCGAGGAGGACGACATTCCATCCTTTTTTAGCGAGTATAAGTGCCATATTCGCGGAAAGATTAGATTTACCTGTCCCACCTTTGAAGCTATGAATGGTAATGGCTCTGTTTTTATTTCGGTTTGGGTTCCAATCACCAACCGATGCATTAGACATCTTCCATTCTTCTCCGATGTTCAGCTAACTAGACCGGGTAGACTATATTGGTAGTAATTTTTGATTCGGGTTCTTTCCAAATAACCTAGTCGAAAAAGTGAGCCTAAATAATAGGACTCAACCTTTGATTTTTTTCCAGTGATTGTTGCTACTTCATGAGCGTTTGCTTGATGTAGTTTTAGCATCGCCATAGCTGTTCGTTTGTAACGGGGTGGAATCCGAAGTAGGACCATTGCATTCAATGGAGTAACTTTACGAGATCTTTCTATAGTGATTGTCTCACTAAGCTCAGTCCCTCGTATGTGGTATTGACTATCCACATAGAGAATGAGTATGTGAGAAGGATTACCATGTAAATGGGCGTGACTGACAGGATATGAGTGGGCATTATCGATAATCGCCCTTGAAACCGGTACGGTAATGTCTTGGTTGCAGCTATGACAGTAGGTTCGTAATGTTACTGTGTCTTCAATATCCACTACTTTCGACATGCAGTTATCCCCGCTTGTAGTGTTGCATGTTTCACTTCTTCATCACTCAGTAGACTCTCTTAAACATTTTCTGTTATTTTCAGCAGCCTGTTGCCTAATGCGGACTTCTCAAGCCATGACAGCTACATATCCCATTTTTGTTAGCGGAAAAGTTTCTAAAGGGCAATTCCGAAGAATGTGTATAATATTCAGTGGCTGTAACTATGCCCTCAGTACTAGTGGTTGGATTCAATGTTCGCCCCCTTGCACGATCGGCAAAAAAGGCAGGTTATCGAGTACTTGCAGTTGATTTTTGGGGTGACCTCGATCTTTCTGATTGGGCAGATGCATATATTTCGGTTTTAGATCAGCAACCCCAACATCGACCAGAACGCCCAGTGGTACCCACAACTGAAGCTCTTGTTACTGGGGTTCAACAGTTGATTGAAGAAGAAGGGTCGGTGGAATATATCCTCACGAGTGGAGGATTCGATGATCATCCTGATGCATGGCACCACCTTAATCAACTGGGAAACCTATTAGGTAATTCTACTCAGACTCTCATTCGGGCACGAGATAGGCAATTGACACTCGAGATGGCTCAACAGGCAGGGGCTGCGACTCCTAAAAGTTCCGAAGTAACCACAGCTAAACAATTACTGACAGCAACCAACCTTTTCGACCTACCAATCCTTGTAAAGCCAAAATATGGAAGTGGAGGATTTCATACTCGTGTTCTCCGAACAGAAAAGGAAATTACTCAATATGTTCAACGTCACCATTTCACCGCAACCGCTCCATTACTGGTTCAAGAGCTGATTATAGGAACTGATGCCAGTGTTTCCATTCTTGGTTCAGGTAAATCCAGTTTAGCCTTATCTATCAACGAACAACTAATCGGCCTTCCTGAATTAGGGAAAGGAAAAACCAAAGCCTATTGCGGAAATATCATTCCCCTTGATACTAGTTCGGAAACAACACATCAATTGGCTAAGGTATCTGAAGAAATTAGCTCGAAATTAGAATTAATGGGGAGCAATGGTTTTGACTATGTAGTAGCTACTGATGGAACCCCGTATTTTATGGAAATCAATCCACGAATTCAAGCCACTATTGAAGCCATTGAACTCGTTAGCAACATTAACCTTGTTTCGCTCCATATCGACGCCTGTCAAGGTCGTTTACCACCTTCAGCACCAAAACCCAAGGGATTTTGTGCCCGAGTTATTGTATATTCTAAATCCACATGCAGGGTTCCTGATCTACGAAACATTCCCGGAGTAGTAGATATTCCTATACCCGGTAGTATCGCTGAACGTGGTGATCCGATTTGTACTGTAAACCACATCGGTGAAACTCGTGAACAGGCCTTGAATGGGGCACGGGAAATTGTTAAAACGATTTACAACCATCTTAGACCGATAATTTCAAAGAAATAACTGCGTATCATTAAATAATCAAATGCGAGGAATGTAAAATGGTCCGTGTTATTGGCATTGATCCCGGCACTCGATCCTTCGATTTCTGTGGATTAGAAGACGGCAAATTATTCCTTCAAACATCAATTACGAGTGTTGAAGTAGCAGAGAACCCCCAAAGTATCTTAGATGTCATTACAGAAGCAGGAGAGATTGACCTCGTAGCCGGACCTTCCGGATATGGACTTCCATTACTCCCTGCATCAAAAGTCACCGAAAAAGAATTTTTTCAACTGGTTTTGGTCCGTCATGATGATGATAAGATACCAGTCCTTGAAGCCATCAAAGATATGGTGCGACTAGTTCAGAAAACCGACATGAATATGATTTTCATTCCTGGTGTCATTCACCTGCATTCTGTTCCAGTTTGGCGAAAGCACAATCGTATTGATTTGGGAACAGCTGATAAGTTATGCTGTGCCGTTCTCGGCGTTTATGACCAAGCACATCGCTTGAAGATACCCTATCAAGAAACTGCTTTCATCTTAGTAGAACTCGGATATGGCTATCCTGCTGCTGTTGCTGTTCAAAACGGCATGATAGTAGATGGTGTAGGAGGCACTATCGGAGGACCTGGCTTTCTTACACTTGGTGGAATGGATGGAGAGTTAGCTTATCTTCTTCGAGGATTCTCAAAAGGCACCCTATTTCAAGGTGGTGTCATGTCACTGCTAGACGATCCATCCTTAAGTCCTGAAGCTTTCGCTGAACTACTCTCCGAAGGCGAGTCTAAAGCAACAGAAGCTTGGAATGCAGTAGCCGAAGGATTAGTCAAATCCGTTGCAGCTCTTATGATTTCAGTCAAAGAACCTCTGGAAATTTTATTATCCGGTCGACTTACTCGCGTACCAGCTCTCGTCAAGGACCTCGAGAAACGAATGCAAATCTTTGGATACCCTGTGTCACGAGTTCAACGATTAGGTGAGAAATCGAAAGAAGCAGCACAAGGGGCAGCACTTTTTGCAGAGGGACTAGCTGAGGGTCCAGCAACAGAATTGGTTAAAGTTATGCGTTTACGGGAATGTAGTGGGACAGTTCTTGATTGGATCAGTCTACCGCAAGCCAAAGAAATCCGGAATATGTACCGGGAAGCCTAAGTTGTTGTGATTTGGGCACCATGATTATTTACCGTGGACGTAAATGTTGTTCCTCCAGTCGAAGCGTTCATTACTTCTAACACAGTGCTTTCGATCTTGGATGCAGGGTTTTTCCCACGAATCAGGCCATAACATGCAGGTCCCCATGAGCTCTGACCAGCACCCAGAGCTCCTGCTTCCAACATTACGTTTATACATTCTGCCACTTCAGGACTAGCGAAGCGACCCCCTTGAGCAATGGCAAAGGCATCACCCACAAGAATCTGAATACGAGTTAAAGCCTCACCAAACCGTTTAATATCATTTTCTACAAGTGCTGGAAGAAGCTTCATCAAAACCAATCGACTAGTAAGTTGAGCTTGTCTGGGCTTACCCGAGGGCAAAGTCGCAAAGGCACGTTCTTCCTGTTCACCACTCAACCCCTTCGCTATCTTTGGTATAGCGACGACAAAATACCAATCGTTTGGTACTTCATAATTAAAAAGAAGGGGAGGAACCGAGCCTTTAACATCATTAC
>JABXGY010000268.1 GCA_016550395.1 archaeon
ATCGCGTCTACTGTCGATATTTTCGCAGCTTTTCGAGCAGGTAAATACGAGGCAAACACAGCAAGGATGACACCGAATATGATGGTGATAAAGATAGTATCAAACCCGATGCCCGTGGTTAGCATTGAAGCCCAGGTAACTGCTGGAATAAAGAAAGGAATAATCGCGAAACCAACTAGGATTCCCAGAATGCTCGCAAGTAGTCCAATTAGCAATGCTTCCCATACGAATAAACTTGTTATGGTACTTCGAGTCACGCCTTTAGTGAGAAGTAATCCGATTTCACGACGACGGATGGAATATGACACGTCATTCAGTGTGACACCCATATAAAGAGCAATGAAAAAGACGGGTATAGACACCTGAAGAAAGACCATCCGAAAATTCTCTGAGATATAAGAAAATATTTGGAGGGCGAAAGCAAGTGCATTACTTAGGTATCCTTCATATTGGTAGGATAATGCATTCATAATTTGGTTACCGAGTCGTTGGATATTAGTGGCTGTTTGTTGGATATTATACGGGTTAATGAGTGATGCCCTATCTACGTAAATATTGATTCTTTGTTCTAGGTCGATTCCATCAACATCAGTTTGGTTTCGTGCATAATAATAAATTGGCAAAAAAGTGGTCTCGACATCAACGATAAATAAGGAGACATGTTGAGTTAGCCAGCTTTCGTATTCGTAGCCATAGTATGGAAGATAAGATCCCGCAATGAGTATATCTCGAGCCAACGGTGTGAGATCTACGTGGCCAATTACTTTGAGCGTCAGATTATATATTATTGGTTCTGCTATTTGCCTCCAAATCATGACCGTGATGGAATAATTACTACCTACCGGAAAATCGTTTATCATAGCAGAGCTTGTTGCAATGAGTGTTTCGTTCGCTCCGAGGCTCATATTCCCAGATACGAGTGTCATGCCATCGTAGACAGTTGAGTTATGCTGGATTCCCGTGGTATACTGATATTGTTGTCTCTCCCAAGAGCTGTTGCTATGTTGGACTACTAACTCAGTACTAGATACCTCACTAAATTGTTCGATTTCTTGGCGAATCTCGAAAAAGGTTGAGGGGTCTGGGATTTCTCCCCAGCTCCACATATACCAAGTCATGTCGACGGGTACATCATCTAAGATGTCGACAAGCATAGCACCCATTAGAGAATTAGCACCAATATTTGATGCGGCAAAAAGGGTGGTAGCTATCATCACTCCGACCAGGATGGCAAGAAACAGCTTTTTGTTCCGACTCGTTCGCTTTGCAGCGTATCGATACACACCAAATCCCTACTCTGAGAGTCATTCTAACTTAGTACATAAAAGCTTTAAGGTTCAAGTCATCATTCAACCTCAGCAGTCACACGGTAATGGAGGTGGAATGTGTGTTCTCAGAAAAACGCACGCCTATCAGCGAACTCGTCAAAGGAATACCAGATCGCCCCCTGCGTGAACCCGCCCTTGTTTTACTCGCCTGTTTGTTTAATGTCTTTCAAATCTATCAGCTTTCAGTGAGTCTTACTCAAACACCCATTGTCGATCCTTGGATGGGTGAATATTGGTTAATAATGGTGATGGGTACGGTATCCGCGTTAATTGGGTGGTATGTCGCCTTTAGCATTATTCTACTTATCGGAGCTGGAGTTGTGTATTTCCTGAATCGACGGGCAGGTGGTGCTCTCATTCTGGTCATTTCAATAATTGGTATCCTAGTAGGATTCGTGAGTTTTGGAATGGGATTCATGTTAGGGATGAATGCTATGCGAATTATTATTGGCTTTTTATCTCCCATTTTTGGATTAATCGCAGGTATCTCTGGTGTACGTGCTCAAAAGCCACCCACTACCCAAGAAGCTCAAGAAATCATCTAACTACTCAGTATCAGTCCATGGACGCAACTTTTTCAACGAAGGCCACCATCCGCTTGATGGCTGCATCTACGATTATTTTACCTTTTTCCGGACTTGCACGCGTTGCATACCCAATTATTCCTGAATCAGTAAAATCGGTCGTGTCCCAAACAGGCATTATGTGTGGCTGGGACGGAAACATTGTTGCCTTTGAAAAACCAG
>JABXGY010000269.1 GCA_016550395.1 archaeon
CCCCCCATGACAGGACGTCCACCGAATGCGGATCGCGATCTGCAAGATGAAATTGATGAATCATCAGCTGTTGATACCCAAAGGTGGAACAGGCAGCGCCGTAAGAGGAGGTGGAACAAGTTTGGCGCTGGAAAAGCTGAACACTTGAGAGCCCCACCAATGCCCACAAGCCATCTGTACTTGGGCCGCCTCGATGAAGCGGATTCAGAGAGCATTGCACGCCACATCAACAAACGCGTGCCGTCTCTGAACCTGTTGGACGTAAAGCGCATTTCGCACGATGAGGCGAAATACAAATCGTTCAAGATCAGCTGCCCAGCCCATCAGTTCCGTCTCATCGACGATGCCGCTCTATGGCCAGAGAACTGCGTCTTCTACCGGTTCCGGGAGAGGCCACAAACAAGAACAGGAGAGACGTCGTCAAACTTGTCAAGCGACGTGACATCGACAGCGAGCAGCAATGGCGGCCAGTAGCCCCATACTTCCTCTGCGCATGTGCTCGTACAACGCACAAGGATTGGCGACCGGCGCATCGTGGGGATACATGAATGACTTGATGAAGACAAATGACTTGATTTTCGTGCAGGAGACCTGGCTCCGCAAGTCGCAGGACCATCTTTTCACAGACAACATTCGCAACGCTGACTTCACGTCTGTGTCGGCTATGGACGACGCAGAGCTGACTATTTCGAACCCGGGCAGGCCGCACGGGGGATGCGCTATACTGTGGAACTCTTCGCTATGTTGCGGTATGGTTCCTGTGCATTGCGACACTAGTCGAGTTTGTGCTTTGAAATGTACCCTGCCTAATTCGCTCACATGTCTTCTATGTTGTACATATATGCCTTGTGACATGATGTATAACCGCTCCAATTATGATGAGTATTGTGCTGTGCTTAGTGAACTAGAACGTCTGATTATTGAGTTGAATGCTGACTATATAGTATGCGCAGGCGATTTTAACACAGATTTCAGTCGAACTGCCTCGCTTCATACAAATGCATTGTCTTCGTTTATACATGATGTCTCGCTATGTTCACTGCATGATTTGCCTATGTACGAGTATAATGTTCCTTTTACATATGAAAGCAAAGCAAATGGTGCGAGGTCTATTTTAGATCATTTTTTTGTTTCGCAAAATCTGTATAGCTTAATGAAGGATGTGTATGTCTCATTCAGTGTTGAAAATAGCTCTGATCACTATCCTTTGCATGTTTATTTTGATATTGACATCGGCCCGAAAGCGCCGCCCCGAAGTAGGCCACCCAAGCAGCTTTGGGCCAAGGCCACTGATGCATGTCTGTCTCAATACGCCAATGATTTAGTAGCTTCTTTGTCGCAGATTGATGCTCCAATGAATGTGATTGAATGTAGAGACCCTTGTTGTGATAATCCAGAGCACAGAGATTGTTTGCAGAGTTATCACGATGCGATAGTGGATTGTTGCATTGATGCTGGTTCTTGTATTCCCCTGAGTAGCTCTCCCACACGCTGTATCCCTGGTTGGAATCTCTTCGTCAGGCCCCTGTTAGAGAAAGCTCTTTTTTGGCATTCTTTGTGGATCTCAAATGGACGTCCCCAGTTAGGTGTTGTGGCTGAAGTTCGGCGCTACACGCGCGCGCGCTATCACAAGGCCATCAAGCACGTGAAGGCCATGGAATCGGCTCAGCGTGCTGCACGGTTAGCTGACAGGTTCTACGAAGGACGATCACAGGAGTTTTGGAACGAGGTCTCTAAAATTAAGGGACGACCTACTGATCTCCCAGCTAGTGTTGGTGATGCAGTTGGAGATGAGGCGGTTGCAGAGTTGTTCAGTGATTGCTATTCCACGTTGTACAAGAGTGTAGGCTTTGATTCCGATAAGCTCAGAGATACTATGGACGAGGTCGCGATGAATGTACTGACTCACGACAATAGGTGCTCAGCTCATACTATCTCCTCGAATGATGTTGAAAGGGCCGTGCATAAACTCAAGAGAAATAAGCATGACGGGCACCGTGGTCTGTACTCTGATCATTTGAAAAATGCTCCCCGATCTCTTCTGTTGCATTTAGGTTACCTGTTGAACTCCTGTCTCGTGCATGGTTTCTCCCCTGGTGCGTTTGGTGTGTCCATCTTGATCCCTATACCTAAGAGTAAATTCAAGTCTAAGAATGATCCGTCGAACTATAGATCTATCGCATTGAGCAGCATATTGAATAAGGTCCTGGACAAAATTCTAATTGTGAAATGCAAGGCTGGTCTCTCAACTTCTCCATATCAGTTTGGCTTCAAGCAGCTGCACTCCACTGCACAATGTTCTTTCGTAGTGGGCGAGGTGGTCCAGCATTATGTAAATGCAGGTAATGCGGTTTATGGTTGTCTCCTCGATGCATCGAAGGCCTTCGATCGCATCGCCTACTGCAAGTTGTTCGAGATTCTTTGTTGTAGAAATGTTTGTCCCATCGTCATTAGGTTCTTGCATGCTCTGTACCTCAACCAAACAGCAGCCGTCCAATGGGGGAGCGCACGCAGTGAACCGTTCGCAATCGAGAACGGAGTTAAGCAAGGGGGCGTGTTATCACCGGTGCTGTTCACGGTCTATCTAGATGAATTGTTGACTCGTTTGTCCCGTAGCAGGATCGGTTGTCATATAGGGTCCATTTTTGCCGGCGCATTTGCATATGCAGATGACGTAATTTTATTGTCTCCTTCCCTTGGCGGTCTGATTCAAATGCTCAATATCTGTGAATCGTATGCAGCTGAATTTCAAGTCGTTTTTAACTCGTCCAAGAGTAAGCTTGTTGTGATAAATGGTTCTCCTTTAGCAACTCCCGTGCCATTTATGGGTGGTTTCATTGAGCAGGTCAGGTGTGAGCGTCATCTCGGTCTCCGGTTTGGCAATTTCTCTAAAGAAGAAATGGTTGATGACCTGTGCAAACAGATGATTACAAAGTCTAACATGCTTCGTGTCCATTTCAAGAATGTCCCACCTGATGTTATGTATTCTTTGTTTAAAACTTATTGCATGCCCTTATATGGAGCTCCATTATTAGATTTTGATGACAGATCAATAGAAAAACTGTTTACTACATGGAGGAAATGTGTACGCTCAGTATTATCTCTCCCACCGAGAACCCATTCAAAATATCTACCTTTAATATGTGAAGACCTCTCAATTAACCAACAGTTATACAGTCGCTTTGCCAAATTTTTCTTCAATCTTCATGCATCTAGCAATCCAATTGTATCCCTCTGTGCTAAGCTGGCCCTGCGCGGCAGCGGATCAAATGTGTCCAATAATCTTTGTGTAATGTCACAAATGTATAGTGTCAATAGAACACACTTACCCATAATGCAGACTGTAAGAAATGACATCCCTGGTAATGACAACGATCTCATGCTCTCAAATATCATCCAAGAACTAATAGATAATCGATGGAAAATAATGAACGACCCTCACACCAATAGTTTTTTGACCCTAGATGAAATTAATATACTCTTGTTCTCAATATGCACAGATTGAACTGAATGTTTATAGTTCTGCACAGTTGATCTTGTTTATTATATTCCTTGTTCTTCTGTTCTTTCACCCCTGTGTTATGTATATCCATCTGGGTATGAATAAACATATATATATATATATCCAACCTGCAATTGGACTTATAGTGGTCTTTGCTTAGCGCCCGTAGCATTTGCGGCGGCAATTCGCTGATGCCTCGCAAACTGAGTTATGATGGATGTTCATTTTGGCTTTGTGGATGCGGATGACGCCGTTGCGGGCCCCGGGGGACTCAGGGCGAGCCATGGGGCGCGTGCTGCAGATGGA
>JABXGY010000270.1 GCA_016550395.1 archaeon
GCTGAAGCAATTCGAAAGACAGCGCAGCGTGAACCGTCTTCCCAGTGAATGGGTATTAGAATTCTGCGGTGATCTTGTGGAGATTAAAGGTTTCCTCAATGTCTTGGATATAATATCCAATTATGGGGGAAATCTGACGCCATTAGTCTTTTATCCAAGATTAACTTCAAAGCACCAGTGAATAGATGCTGCTTGTATAGGTGTCGATAAAATGTCAACTACTACACTTCGTTCAATGCTTCGAAAATTCTCTGAAATAATTGGGATTTCTGGTTATGAAACTAAAGCTCGTACGGTGATTCATAGTGAGATCGAACAGTTCGTTGATAAGGTCTGGGTCGATCCCTTAGGTAATCTATTAGCTATTCGTCATGGCAAAAATGAACATCCAAGAATTTTGTTAGATGCCCATGTTGATGAAATCGGATTTATCGTAAGATACATTCATGAGAATGGATTCCTTCGCATCACTCCTATTGGTGGTTGGGACCCACGGATTCTTCCTGGACATCGTGTAGTTCTTTGTCCACAAGGTACTTCAAAGTCAGAACGTGTGTATGGAGTGATTGGTGCTAGTCCTCCACATTTGACTACGGCGAAGCAACGAGAGCAAGTCATTGCTATTGAGGATCTGTACGTTGATATCGGAGTCTTTTCTCGGAAGGATGTCGAGGCGATGGGTATCCGTGTGGGGACACCAATGACAGTGTGGCAGCCTTTCATCGAATTGCCTGATGATGTGGTCTCTGGGAAAGCCTTTGATGACCGGGTAGGCTGTCTTATCATTCTTGAAGTTCTTCGCCGATTAGCAAAAACCTCTGACCATCAGTCAACCCTTGTAGTGAATTTTGCGATGGGTGAAGAGATAGGAGGTCGCGGAGCCCGAACGGGTGCTTATACCCTGGAACCGGATGTTGCACTTGCTTTGGAATGTACTTCTGCGGGTGACATGCCCGGCATTCCCAAACACAAATCGCCAACACAGTTGGGTAAAGGACCCGCCCTCACTGTTGCCGACCGTACATTAATTGCCCACCCTCAGGTTCTCGCTACGTTAGAGCAGGTAGCAACCAGGAAAAAAATTCCATTTCAATACAAGCAACCATTGGGAGGTGGGACCGATGGTGGTCCGATTTCCCAATCACGTAAGGGAGTACCAACTGGCGTTGTTTCAGTACCCTGTCGATACATTCACTCAGCAATCTCCCTATTACGATTACGCGACATCCAAGCAGCAATTAACCTTGTCCATGGATTTGTACAATCATGGCAACCATGAGAGGTGTTATGAAAATGTCCATTCCTTCAGTTGAAGAAGTCATGAAAGGTGAAACTACAGTATTTTTAGCCACCCTGGATGGTGACCACCCTCGCGTTCGACCAGTAACGACCATAGAGAATAATGGAGAGCTCTTCGTTCTCACAGGCTCCGAGGATGCAAAATTTCATCAAATCCAGCAGAATTAGAAAGTTGAGATAGTGACACTAGTCCCTCACGCTGAAACTTCAGGATACGTACGATTCAGTGCTCTTGCAAAAATTATTAAAGACCCTAGGATTCGTGAACGGATAGCACAGGCCACATCATTTTTTTCAAATTATTTCAAATCACCTTCTGATCCAAAATTCGGTTTGATTCATTTGATTCCGGAAAAAATCGAATATCTAAAACCGGGAGAGATGTATCCTGAATCTATTGCAAAATTTAATTTCGCTAAATAGGTACTTGATTTTACTCGATAGAGGAAGCTATTTCTAGGTGCATTGCACAGTGTAATGACGGGACTTTCCGAGGTTAAGTTCATTCTAGATAGCGGACCGATGTGGATACGGTGAGTTGAAGCTATGGAGCCGATTAGCATCGCCGATGAGGAATCCAGTAGAGTAGTACAACCCTTGCTGAAGATTGAAGGGAACACCATTAGGGTTGAAGGAGCGCAACTTCCATTTTATAGTGGATCCATTGATTATTGGCAGATTCCTTCAGAAAATTGGAGTAAGGTCCTTGATCGGATTATCGGATTGGGATTTCGTATTGTCTCCACGGCAGTTCCTTGGAATGTCCATGAAGTTGCTAGTGATTTGTTTGATTTTGGTACCACCGATAAACAACGGGATATTGAAGGGTTTCTTACCCTTTGTCGAAAAAAGGGGTTGTATGTAACCGTTCGACCCGGACCATGTGTAAATGCTGAATTGAATTATTATGGTTTCCCGAAACGGGTTCTCTATGATCCCGAAATCCAAGCAGTTTCTGCCTATGGGACAAAAGTGATTATTCCTGCAACACCTACTCCATTTCCGATGCCCAGCTACGCTAGCGAAAAATTCTATGATGAAGTTTCAAAGTTTTTTGATGCAATCTGTCCCATTTTTGCCCGACATCTTTCTCCTGCTGGACCTATTATTGGTGTGCAGATTGATAATGAACTGCCATTGCTCTTTATGAATGGACCTTTCAGTGCAGATTATTCTCCACATGCCTTGCGGTGGTATAATGAGTTCCTAGCTAGCAAGTATCCATCGATTGGAACCCTGAACCGAGCATATCGTACCCGCTACGCTACATTTAACGAAATTGAACCACCCCGTGCTTTAGCGACTACCGAACGTGAAGCAATACCTCGATACTTGGATTGGATGGAGTTTCAAGAATATTATGTGGGATTAGCCCTAAGTGTCCTTGCAAGCCTTCTTTGGTCGCGTGGGATTCGTGGGGTTATCACCTTTCATAATACTCGGAGCATATTTCCTTCTCTTCCCCTGAATATTGCTAAAACAGAAAAAGAGCTAGATCTTCAGGGTGCTGGCCTCTATTTGAAAATGCCCAGTTATGATGAACTCCGTCGTGGTGCACTTTATTTAAGTACTGTAAGTCGACTTCCATTCCTTGCTGAAGGAGGAATGGGAGCCTGGCCATGGGGTCCGTCATTAACAAAAAATGAACAACAATTTGCATTAGTGGTGGCCCTCATGCATGGTATTCGGGGATTTAATACACACATGCTCGTTAACCGTAATCGATGGATAGGAAGCCCAATCTCAGAATCAGCAGCAATTGATGACCAGCAATATGCCTTTTTGAAGCAATTCTTAACGATTCTAGATAACTTGGAACTACATACTTTGCAACGTAATGTTCCCGTTATCCTCCTCCGGAATTTTGAATATGAACGACTTTATGCCTTGTGCAAGAATTACAATTGGCTTACTGATCTTATCGATATACCCTCGGAATTATTATTAACAAATCGCACTTTCAGTTACACAGAAACCATCCAAAAAGCCTATCCTGCCCTCTGGGACGCCTTCTATTGGGGATTAACCACTTCGAAAATCCCATTTGGTATCGGTGATACAGAGATGGATCGCCCAGCACTGAGTCAGTATCAGGCTCTTTTTCTTCCCACCTTCGATTTCATGTCCGATGAGTTACAGAAAAAAATCGTTGAATATGTTGCGCGAGGAGGGACTGCAATAATCGGTCCTGAACTACCTTATTTAGGCAGTGATATGCGGGGTTGCACCATCCTATCCGATATTGCAGAACTTAAGGCCCCTAGTAGTCGACGTCCCTTATTAGGACTTCATGATCCCTTCACTTTAAAAAAGGGTGATGTGCTTGTTGGTAGCCGTGTGGCTGGGAGTATAAAACCGCATGGAAAGGGAACATTCATTTATCTTGGAATTACGTTACCTCCAATACTAAATCGTGATGACTCTGTTGAGGCTGAAAATGTAGTTAGCCAATTGCTGAACCATCTGAAATTAGAACCAGTAGGAGATGTTCAGAACCCTTCTGTCGATGAAGTCTATTGGGGAATTCGGGCTCCCCAGGTTATTTTCGTACTTAATCCAACAAATGAACCACAATCGGTCTCGATTAAAATCGCACAACGCAACCTACTTCGAGATGGATGGACAGGTGAACAATTACCCCAACGTGGTCCCCAAGAAATTGCACTGAACGCTTATAATTTCCGAATTTTTGAGGTGGTCCGATGAGAAGAATCGGAGAGAATTATCGGGTATTTGATGTTAAGGCAATGCATTGGACAAACCTTCTCAACACAATTCCACATTTTTCCAGTGAACGCGGTGTCCTCTATCTGCGTTATCATTCCTCAGAGATTACCCAAGCGTTCCATTCCCTCCAGGGAATACGTCCTGACTTA
>JABXGY010000271.1 GCA_016550395.1 archaeon
ATTGCCAGCCACAAAAGTGGATTTGAAATATCTACCTGGGCAATTCTATTAATACTGAATAGTCCAGTTAACCAAAAAGTCATTAACTTCATCTCTTCCTTCAGAACCATTTTGTTAACCTGTATATCCGTCTAGTCAATGTTCTATTTATATAAATTTCATCTGGTTCAGCCGAGTGATATTGAAGCTGTTGAAAAATGAGTTAGTAGAGTAATCAGAAAGGAGGAAAAAATAGGGCTCTCCGTGAGTTCATATTGAAACCCACGGATGTATGGAGTTAAACCCGTTCTTTTATGAGTTTTTGGACAATTGATGGATCAGCTAGTGTTGTAGTGTCACCTAAATCCTTGGTATCGCCTGCTGCGATCTTCTTTAAAATCCGTCGCATAATCTTGCCACTTCGGGTCTTGGGAAGGGCATCTGCGAATTGGACTTTATCTGGGGTCGCAATGGGACCAATATCTTTACGGACGTGTTTTCGAAGTTCTTGTCTTAGCTCATCAGTTTTTTCGTAGCCTAATTTGAGGGTAACAAAGCAGTAGAGGGCTTGTCCCTTAATATCATGAGGAAAACCGACAACGGCTGCTTCAGCTACAGCTGGATGTTTAACCAGGGCAGATTCGATTTCAGCCGTACCCATACGGTGACCACTAACATTTACTACGTCATCAATTCGACCAACAACCCAAAAGTAACCATCTTCGTCTTTACGAGCGCCATCCCCGGTCATGTAGTAGGGTGGGAAAGTCTTGAAATAGGTGTCAATAAAGCGTTGGTGGTCGCCATAAACGGTGCGCATTAGTCCTGGCCATGGTTTCTTAATAACCAAGTAACCACCTTCGTTTACACCTACTTCTTGACCCGACTCGTCAACTATCATTGCTTCTATGCCAAAGAATGGTAGTGTTGCTGATCCAGGTTTTAGTGGAACTGCGCCAGGAATCGGTGTAATGACTACTCCCCCAGTTTCTGTTTGCCAGTATGTATCAACAATAGGTGTCTTGCCCTTACCAACAACCTGATGATACCAAATCCATGCTTCGGGATTGATTGGTTCTCCAACTGTACCAAGGAGCTTTAGACTGCTAAGATCATGTTTGTTAACCCATTCGTCGCCGTGACGCATGATAGCCCGAATAGCTGTTGGAGCAGTGTAAAATTGGTTGATATTCCATTTTTCTACAATTGCCCAGAAACGGTCTGGTTCTGGATAGGTTGGTACACCTTCAAACATTACACTTGTTGCGCCGGCAGCTAGAGGACCATAGACAATATAGCTGTGCCCAGTGATCCAACCAATATCAGCCGTACACCAAAAGATATCAGTAGGTTGATAATCGAAAATCCACTTGAAGGTGGTCATAGTATACGTAAGGTAACCACCAGTTGTATGAAGGACACCCTTGGGCTTGCCGGTTGAACCGCTCGTATAGAGAATGAATAGACAATCTTCCGCATCCATTGATTCAGCTGGGCATTCACCTTGAACGTCTGGGTCCTCCATGAGTTCGTGCCACCAGAGATCCCGTTTCTTTCTCATTTCAACTTCTATGCCAGTGCGCTTTACGACGACGTTATGTTTTACCTTAGGACAGCTTTTCAATGCTGCATCAGCATTGTCCTTCAGAGGGATAGTTTTCCCTCCGCGAAAACTCCCATCACTGGTAATGAGACCTGTGCAATTAGCATCCAAAATACGATCTTTAAGACTGTCTGCACTAAACCCGCCAAAGACGATACTATGAATAATGCCCAACCGCGCGCATGCTAACATAGCAATAACTAGTTCCGGAATCATGGGCAGATAAATTGCCATACGATCTCCTTTTTTATATCCAAGTTTTTTGAGAGCGTTAGCGAACTTACTGACTTCAGTATGGAGTTGTTGGAAAGTAAAGGTCTTGCTTTCTTGGGGATCATCGCCTTCCCAGATGATAGCGATTTTGTCTTTGTTCTCACCTTTTACATGACGGTCAAGACAGTTATAACATGCGTTAAGTTTACCACCTTTAAACCAGGTGTGACGTGCTTCTGCTGGATCCCAGGTGTGTACAGGTTCTAACCATTTTTCAAACCAATCCAGATTCTCAGCCTGTTTAGCCCAAAAGGCAGGAGGATCATTGATGGATTCTTGGTAAAGTTTACCTAATTCTTCCATGTTCTTGATATGAGCCTGTTTACTGAAGGCCTTGGGGGGTGGAAACACCCGGGATTCTGTTGATGTTATCTCAATTTTACTCACGGCTTGTCACCGGCATCTATAATAGCAAATATAATACTTCAACGAATACTGTTTTTTCTTCCCCTCAGAAAGTGGGGATTCCCATCATAAATGACGAGAACGATTTCCGGTGCCTGAAGGCGATATTTAAAAGTTCTGGAGATTTAGGTGTGATTCACTTAGATTTTCGAATTGTTTTTTGAAAAACCCGAAACAGATATTACTGCGCTACTATTGCCCATCTTTGTTGTATCCATTGTGGCCACCCTAGTAGAAATCTTAAGTCCCAGACAAACAGAAAATGTGATGATTCCACTCATAACATTCCTTACGATTGGCGTTCTTGCGTTAATCAGTCTGTACCCATACTATGTTGCCTTTCCCTTCCGAAGCAAATTCTAGCAATCATGGTTCACTTTAAGCACACTCTGAAATGCTTATAATAATCAGTCGCCAAGAGAGGTCTATGCGGCACATCAAATTGAGGGGCACATATCATGATATCGGATTAGACAACGGTCGACTTCTCGTTAGTGAAAAGACTAAAGGGTTTCCGCCGAAATTCTCGGAAC
>JABXGY010000272.1 GCA_016550395.1 archaeon
ACGAGAAAGTCACTATTATACTGACCACTCACTATACGGAAGAGGCGGATTACCTCTGTGGACGCATTCTAATCATTGACTTTGGCAAGGTTGTGGCGCTGGACACCCCTGACAAGCTGAAGGCGCGTTTGGAAGGTGATGTTGTGAGTTTGGTTTTCAAGGATCCGGTGGCTATAGGGAAAGTGCATCTCCTCTTGGAGAAAGAGGATTGGGTGCACCGCATCAATGTGGTTGCTTCTGGCGATAGCCATGCCACACTGAGTCATATGATGCAGGTGATGCGAGGAATGCCTGGTGGATTCGGCATGGGGGGAATGATGTCTGGAATGAACGCCGGTAACATTAGAGCGGTTGGAAAGATGCCTGAACATTTGCAGCAGATGCTGCCGCAGGATATGGCTGGTGAGAGTGGACAACGCGGTTTCAATGGAGATTCGAAATGTTTGAATCTGTTGGTGGATGATGGTGGACATCGAATCCCAGAGATTGTTAGGCTGGTCGATGAAGCTGGCGTGGTTCTTGAGTCAGTTGAGTTGCATAAGCCTACCCTTGATGACGTCTTCTTGTCAGTTACCGGCCGGGACATACGTGACGAGCACGGTAGCTTCATGGAGATGGTACGCCGCCACCGTATCGTCCAGCAAGCCCGTGGACGGCAGGTTAGAGGTTGAGACATCCCATTAATGGAAGTGAAATGTGAAATGGTGCAACCATTATCTGGACAAGCAATTTACGTGGTCTTACTTCGCGAGTTGAAGCGTTACTGGCGAGCAAAGGCACGTATAATCTCTTCAGTGGCTCAGAGCTTCTTCTTCCTCGCCGTATTCGGATTTGGACTAGGCGGATTCATCGGAGCAGTCGGCAGAGTCACCTATCTTTCTTACCTGGCCCCAGGCATAATTGGCATGGGACTTCTCTTTGGCCCCGTGTTCTCCGGAGTCTCAGTCATTTTCGACCGGCAATTCGGCTTCATGAAAGAGATGCTGGTCGCACCTGTCAGTAGAACCAGTATAATTCTGGGCAAAATCCTTGGAGGGGCCACAACAGCATCGATTCAAGGTATATTACTGATGGTAGTTGCTGGGATCATGGGTGCTTTTACGCTAACTCCTGCATTCGCTTTTGGTGCATTTGCGGCAATAGTCATAATGCTGTTAATCACCGCTGGCTTTGTGGGACTCGGAGTGGCAATTGGGTCAACTCTCAACGATTTCCATGCATTCCAGCTATTATCCACCTTTGTAATATGGCCGCTGTTCATGCTATCTGGCGTGTTCTTCCCTATAGATGCTGTTCCTTTGCCACTTCAAGTGGCGATGTTACTTGATCCCATGTTCTATGGAGTTGAACTGTTGCGGTGGTGTCTGCTAGGAGCAGGAACACCCATCCTTGGTCCACTTGGCTGGCTGATTAGTTTAGGGGTGCTAATAGGCTTCAATGCATTAATGATAGCAATTGGTACATACCTCTTCTCTCAAGCCCAAGTTTGAAAGCAGAACTAGTAGAATTTGACAATCTTTTGCGCGCGCTAATTTGTGTTCAAAATTCAGTTCGCACTCATAGCTCCTCAAATTAAGCCTTTTTCTAACAAAATAGCCTGGAAATTGGTGCTCCGGCCGGGATTTGAACCCGGGTCGGTGGCTTTCTCCGAAGTCTGATAACACGAGAGGCCACTATACTTGACCGGACTATACTACCGGAGCTTTGATTAAAATGACAATTATTTTCAGATTTAAAACTATTTACTTCGATGAGATTAGATAGCTTCTTAAGTTGTTGAGATGGATTGACCAACGTTGAAACCAGCTTAATGTCGTAAATACAATTGTTCTTGCCGATATGTTCGAGATATCTTACAACTTTTCAGACTTGACATGATCCTCACATTAATCACTTGCGCATTTTCCGTTGGAGAAACATTCATCCCACATTTATTCATAGTCTTTGAGTTCATTTTTCTAAGAAATGTAGGACTTGCGATTCTCTTCGATTTTCTTCAGTGCTTCATTTTGGGCTTCTAGAAGTATCGTTAACCTTTCAATATGTTTTTTGGTGCTTTCGATCACCTTAGTCTTTTCTGACTTCACAATTTTCTCGTTGATATTTTCTACAGAGATTTTGAGAACATTCACTTTGAAAGCAAACA
>JABXGY010000273.1 GCA_016550395.1 archaeon
ATCAGGGTCGCGAGGTTCTTGAAATTTGGGAACGGGATGACGGGTATATCACGGCGTCTTCTACGGAGCCGAAGAGATATTTTTTAGAATACGAAGAGTGGACGCCCCATGAAAAGCAGGCTATGGAGTTCGTGAAGGGGAAAGTTTTAGATATTGGTTGTGGAGCCGGTCGGCATTCGTTGTATTTACAGAAAAAGGGCTTTGATGTTCTTGGAATTGACAGCTCGCCTCTTGCAGTAAAGGTCTGTAAGTTAAGAGGGGTGAAGCGAGCCAAAGTCATGTCAATTGAAGATATTATTTCCAAGCCGAACTTATTTGATACTATTCTCATGCTGGGGAACAACTTCAGTCTCTTTAATAGTTTCAAAAAGGCACAAAGACTGCTTAAACAATTTCATAGGATCACCTCAAAAAATGCACTTATCATTACTGAGACTCGTGACCCGTACAAAACCGATAACCCTGTGTATCTAGAATATTATGAGCTTAACAAGGAAAAAAAGCGAATGAGTGGACAATTAAGATGCAGAGTAAGATTTGAGAGATATGCTTCAAAATGGTTTGATTGGCTTATGGTGTCCAAAGAAGAAATGAAAGAGATTATGAAAGGAACAGGATGGCAGGTTAGGAAAATCATCGATTCAGGCAACGCACAATTTGTAGCCATTATAAAAAAGACAGCCTAAAGCACCTCATTCTACGCTCAATAACTACGTCTTTGGGTATCCTATTGTCTGTGCGAATAGTACACGCTGATTAGGACGCAGTTTGAATTCCGCTTGAATACTATCCTTTTCACAATTATGGAACCAGGCCGCTAGTCCCTCCGAAGCAGCGAAAAGGTAGATGTTTTGGGCAATAAATCCGATAGCTGTGTAATAGTACGATTTCTGAACTTCTGGGTCCCCGATGCTTGGGTCCGGTTGGTTAGGTCCAAGATCATAGCGGGCAAGATCTACAACATAGAAAATGTTGATGGGCGTGTGGCGCGTTAGGCTAGCTGCTCTACGGCTGCAGGACAGCGTGCGAAAGTCCCCTGCGGAAATGGGGGTCAGTTGATGAGGAAGTGCCTCATACAAATAGAGACCGCTCTTCAATGCCACGTAAAGATCAATTTCTTGGGAATTACTTGCCGAAGGCGCGGTCCGTCCTGGTTTGTTAAAGGCGGCCTTCTCACGGTTTACACCAAAGGCAGCCCAGAGGAGGTTGGAGAGCACCTGCAGCGGAAGCTCTCTCGAATCAATCTCTCGATTAGTTTGCCTGAATTGCAAGGCTTCCAGTACTGGTTTACCACCTTTTTTCTCAGGTTTTGGTAGGATAATTGGATCCATTGCGCACACACCGTCTCCTATTATTGCTCCCATTTCTGATAGACCGCCTCAATTGTGCTAATTAGGGAAGCTATCAGAGCTATAGAAGCAATTAGTGGTGAAGAAAGGAGAGTTTGTCACTGCGTCTGTTTTCTCACAATATTTAAATTAACTTCATTATTACTATGGTCGATGACGCAATCTCCAAAAATTGATAAAAAACAAAATTTACTTAGGAACAAGTCCTTTTTAGTAGAAACAATCTATATCATCACGATCATCATCATTACAATATTAATTCTACTCGATTTTGTAGATACAGGATTTTTCCTCGGCCCATATCGCTTTTCCCACTGGATGGGGATAATAGGGTCTTCTTTTATCCTGGTTTTCGCACCATTATATTATATAATGAAACGTCGTTTCCCCAATCGCTATAAAATTTTGATAAACCTCCATATATTCGGATTTACTACTGCTTTCTTATTAGTGTCCATCCATCTTGCTGGACAACTTAGTCGCCCACTACAATTTTATCCTGATCTAGGTGGTGGAGTAGCGCTCTATATTATCGTAGCTATCCTAGTTGCCACTGGATATTTGTATAGATATAATCCCATTAAATTGAAAAGTGGAAAAACGCTTCAACCTCACACTAACAGGACGCTCCACGTGAGTCTCATAGGCGGATTATACATCGTATTGATTGTGCACATCGTACTCAACTTTTTACTTGCGTAAAAAATCTCTTTTTTTATATAGTTTTAGACCCAAGCTACTGACTAAAAAACGAGTAATACTTTATCAAATCTATCCAAGAAGACCACCGACTTCAATCGGTGGATGAATTGGATTTTGATGAGTTTTTAGGAAAAGCTGTAAACTCAAAGGTATGCAGGTGAGGTTGACCGTCAAATGTGGCGTTGTCAGACTCACTAAGAGAAAGAGAGCTCTCTTGGAAGCTGAATATGATAACCTTCAACGATTCCTTCGGGGAGAAAGAGGGGTTAGGCTCTATTCGGTCAACCGTCAACAGGCTGTGCGATACTACAAGAGACCAAAACCAGGTAAGGAATATCGATTAGAGTTTTTCAATTAAGTTTTTTTGCGTTCAGCTTCTTCTGTTTCGTCTTCGTCGGTCCACCCGATATCTGTTCGCTTGACGCGTTCTCCGGATATGAGGACGTATTCACGGTTCTTACGTGATCGTGGTCGACGCTGCAAATCTCGCATCACGCGTCCTTCAGCTTGTTTTTCATTACTGGTTTCTTCGCTCATATTCTATCATCTCCTTCATTGTATGGGGGTCTAGGGTCAAACACAGTGTCCTGTTTCGACTGAGTTTGGTAATAATCAGTGTGAAATGAGTGTACTGAGATTGGATTGGGTCACGGGGTGATTGGATGGTTTATTCTACTGCGACCTGTGTGGCTTTTAGACCTCGGTCGCCATCTTCGATTTTGAAGGTAACGCGGTCGCCTTCTTTGAGCAGTTGGGGCCCTTCGACTTCGCTACCGTGTACAAAGACGTCGGTACCAGTTTCGCGTTCGATAAAGCCGTAGTTGCGGTCGGGATTAAACCATTTGACTGTTCCTTTTTCCATAGTGTTCACCTCGATTCACTTGAGTTGAGATGGGGTTATCTCTCAGGGATAGGTGGCTGTGTCACGCAACCGTGCTGTTCCGTAGAATGCAATTCAAGGGAATAGCTGCCTAGCATGATAAGCTAAAGCTCTTCAAAAAAACGAAACTAAATCCTATTTGCTAACAACAAAAGGGAAGCTCGAGAGTGCTTATAGGTGTTGTCCTTTCTTGTCTGTGACAGTAGTTTTGTCCATGATTGTGTGCTTCAAGTGGTTTTTGGGTGCGTTATATGTTCGCTTGAATGATTGTCGAAGACGTACCTGCAATTTTCTTCCAATGACGTGAAAGATGATTTGTCTCACGTCATTTCTCCAGAAAGGGGCTATGCCGGGGGTAGACGAGGCATCCGTTGGAGACGAGTAAGTTACGGACAACGGAGGCATCTCCCGTCTCAGTGAAAATTGACGAAAACTACTAAAAGAAAGTTAGAGTAGAATCTGCTCATGCGTTGTTCGCATTGCGGAATTTGCTGTGAAAACACTGAAATGATGCTTTCTAATGCAGATGTTGAACGGTTGGAAAAAGCGGGATATACCAGACAGAAGTTTATGCGTTATGATAACCATGGTTTTGCCAGACTGCGAAATTGTCATGGATTCTGCGTTTTCTATGACGTTGTAAAATGCCGCTGCCTTATTTATGAACACAGACCTTTAGGATGTCGAATTTATCCAGTAATCTACAGCGAACAAGCGGGAATAGTAGTGGATGACCTTTGTCCGATGAAAAACACCGTCTCGGAAATGGAACTCAAAAGAAAAGGGAAAAAGGTAGTAGAACTTCTGCAAAGAATGGACAACGAAGCAACTTCTCGGAGCGCGCGATAAGTGGTGGTGTAAGGTGGCGGGACCTGCAGAGTTTGTGTCAACCTCTTGTTGTCTTTAGGTACAAGTTCTCCTAGCAACTAGTGAACGTCTTCAATTTTTTCATACTATACGAAATTGTTATGACGTCTGTATGTAATTGATTTGTGAGACAACGCGTGCAGGAGGTTGACTCATGCCCCGACACCCAAAGTTTAAAATTGAGAATGTAGTGGCAACGGTAGAAGTTACTTCAAAAATCGACCTTAACCTGTTGACTCGCAAACACAAAGATGCAGAATATAACCCAGAACAGTTCCCAGGGTTGAAGCTTCGCATCAAGAATCCGAAAGCCACCATCCTCGTGTTTAGCACTGGTAAAATGGTGATCACCGGATTACGCAGAGCGGCTGAGGCTGAAGCCGCTGTTGAAAAAGTCATTAATGATATTCGACGGGTTGGCATTACCGTCACGGGCAAGCCCAAAATCACCATACAAAATATTGTAGCCAGTGGTGACCTTCACAGCCGTATTGATTTGGACCTGGCTCAAATGACGCTGGAACACTGCGTTTACGAACCCGAAGTTTTTCCAGGGCTCATCTACCGGATGAAGACACCAAAAGCCGTTTTTCTCCTCTTTAGTAGTGGTCGAATCGTGTGTGCCGGCACGAATAAAGAATCCATTACGAAGAAGGCTATCTACCTTCTTGCAGATCACCTGCGGGAATTAGGACTCATCGAGTAGTAGTGTCCTTGAAGGTCCAGCACCAATTCGCGGCACAGATTCTAATAAGATAGAAAACCTCTGTTCTAAGGTAATAAGATCAGGAAGGCTGCAGTGAAATCTCTGCCCCGTAGCTGAATGCTGAACTTCGATTCAGATTTGACAACATGGTCAACAGTCACCCGTTTTTTCATGAACAGAAGACAAAGAGGCCATAAAAGTAACAAACTCATGCTGTAACTCTTGGAGCAAACTGATGCTTTTTTAGGGCTGCAAGCTGTTTTCGGGTGTGTTATATGTCGCTATGCGTGAGTGTCGAAGACGTAACAGCTATTTCAATAAGTGGCAGGTTAAGCTAGGGCGGTTTTTTGCCCTCGTGTTGTTGAATGATTTAGAAGACCAATCGCTTTTTAATTAACCACTTCGCAAAGGATTGGATAGTGATAAGGGTGACCAAGTCAAAGCGTATAATCGAGGTGGCCCGGAAAAAAGTTATTACAGGTCACTTGAATGATGCCCTGCCTGTTGTTGCCAAAAAAATGGTTGATTCTTGGGTTAGCACTGTTTTAATCGAAGAGAATGGGAAGCCAGTGGGAATCGTGACAGATGGGATAATCTTCAGGTTGATTGCCAAGGGACGTAATCCAATGGATTATGTTGCGAAGGAAGTGATGGTAAGCCCGGTCCATACGATTCATATGAATACACCAATTAGTCAGGCTGAGGATGAATTTCTGAAATCCAAGGTGAGCAGACTAGCCGTTATTGATGATGAAGGGAAACTCTGCGGTATTGTCAGTCAAAAAGATGTAGATAGATTTGCAGCGTATTCGTATGCTGAACGTCTTGTATATCATCGACATGAAGTTCTCGATTAGTTTCCTATATGAATTTCTTTCAAGATGGTCTAAATCGAGGAAGGTAGTTCAGCAAAGATTCTTGATTCTCTTAGAGTAGATCTCTTTTCCAAGTGTTATAGGCTTGTTGTAGCATTTTCGAAGACGTATCTGCGATTCCAATAACAAATGCTGTGAAAAATGATTTATTTCGCATCACATAGTACTAAAATGAGGTCACAGGGTCCATCAAAATGGATACACAGTATTTTTCTATGATACTGACTGCATTTACTTCCTGAAATCCATTGCGTTAGACTATTCCAGTGGTCGATAATCTGTTGTGCTTATTCTACCAGGTTCTCTATGCTACAGCACCGACAATTATGAGAATCACGCCTAGTACGATCAGGATCAGCATGAGCTCCGAAAAGCCGAACCCCGCTACCCAGAGTGTATAGAACCCAAGGTAGAAGTAAACTGCGTACATACCGAAGCCAATCAGTTGCAATATGATCGGAAGAAACCCGACAATCAACAGGATTAATCCAAGTATTAGTATACCTTTCCTCATCTACTATCACATCCGAGGATGGAGAACTTCTAATTCTCCTACTGCTATTTATAGCTGAGTAATCCCTCGCCTTAATAAGTATTTGAAGAGTGACTATTATTTGCTACACCCTCGGTGATATCAAAGACAGGTTGTATCAAGAATTGTGGCGGGAAAGCACCCGACTTTAATTACCCTGTCTCCTCATTTTGCTCCCATTTCTTGTAGACAGCCTCGATGCCATCACCGACAACTTCGATGTCAGCAATCTCGCCCATGCTGGTCTCATGGAGCCAACGAACGTGATCGATAGTATAGGGATCGATGCCAATGCATCTTGCGGCTGTGGCGTCTGCCGCTACCGAGTCAACGCTAGCTATGATGGTGTCCATCTTGACGGGTGTCCCA
>JABXGY010000274.1 GCA_016550395.1 archaeon
AGAAAAAGAAGAAGAAATCAAAAAAGAAAGTCGTGGACGCAGAATATGAGGTCGTAGACGACGAAGATAAGAAATAGGTTGGTTCGCCGAATCTATTTTCCAGGTGTCTTTTGAAGCTTAAGTTCATATTGGCAGAACAAATAAAAGCTCAATTTCGGTTCGTGTTACCTGTATACGGTGACTAGCGTGAGTTATAGCGGAAATAAGAAGCGGGATTATTACGAAGTGTTAGGCATTCCACGGACAGCCTCAAAGGCAGAGATTCGTAGTGCCTACCGGAAACTTGCGCTTAAATATCACCCTGACCGAAATAAAGAACCAGATGCATCAGAGAAGTTTAAAGAAGTCTCTGAAGCCTACGCCATACTCTCTGATGACGAAAAACGCCGACAATACGACCAGTTTGGTCACGCAGGCGTGAGTGGGCGATGGAGCGCAGAAGATATCTTCGGAGGGATAAACTTTGAAGATATCCTTCGCAGTTTTGGTTTAGGTGGAGGGCTTGGAGGCTTTGGTAGTGTCTTTGACTTTTTCATGGGAGGACGGAATCGACGAACCACTAGACAATCCTACGCTATTGATTTACGTTACGATCTCGAAATTACCTTAAAAGAAGCCGCTACTGGACTTGAAAAGAAAATCACCTTGAAACGTGACGAACAATGTCCCTATTGTAATGGGAGTGGCGCTGAACCGGGTACACCCCTGAAAACCTGTTCGCAGTGTGGAGGACGAGGGGAACTCCGACAAGTTCAGCAGACGATGTTTGGCCAAGTTATTCGAGTTGCAACTTGTCCTACATGTAATGGTAGGGGTCAACTGGCAGAGACTCGGTGTACTGAATGTAAGGGGAATCGTACAGTAAGACAGAAACGCGAACTCCGAGTACAAATCCCACCTGGTGTCGAATCAGGGTCAATGCTTCGACTCAAAAACCAGGGAGCCTCCGGGGATGGTGGACAACCTGGAGACCTCTATGTTGTCGTTCATATCAAACCGGATAAGACATTTCAACGTGTGGGTGATGACGTTCTCATTGAATTATCAATCACTATTACACAGGCGGCATTGGGCGCTGAAATCGAGGTACCTACACTCACTTCTCGGGCAAAGTTGAAGATACCCGCTGGCACGCAACCTGATACAGTATTACGGCTGAAAGGACAGGGAATGCCTCGGGTTCGGTGGCGTGGGAATGGTGATCAACTCATTCAGATTAAAGTAGTTGTTCCCAAGAAGTTGAAATCTCATCAACGTGAACTCTTAGAACAACTATCGAAAGAGTTTGATGAGCCCTCTGGGTAACTGACAAATTAATCTGCTTTTGCAACGACTTGTATATCATTGAATTGAATTGAGGACCCGATGAGTGAACTGCCCCCAATGAGGTGGCTTCGCACGTCACTTCCTACTTCTACTGCTTTTTTCAATAATTCAAAGGCATTGCCAGCGAGCATTAATCCATGAACTGCACCTGTAAGCTCGCCGTCTTCAATACGAAAGGCAGGATTCCCCACGACACTATAATCGCCAGTTTCCCGATTAGAAGAATGGGCTCCTTGCAGTCCTTGGATAAGATAGCCCGAGTTAATATCGCTTAACATATCTTCTCGTGACCGTTTTCCGCCAGGGATTATCATATTCGTTGGGGCAATATCCACCACACCGGTTCGGAGATTACGACTAGCATTACCTGTACTCTTTACACCATGACGCTGTGCCCAGTAGCAATTCCATAAGAAGGATCGGAGCTTACCCTTCTCAATGATAGATGTAGTTTGACGAGGTACTCCTTCACCATCGAAAAGGCTAGTTGCATAGGCACCCTTCTGAAGACCATCATCGGTAAGCGTTAGGATCTTCGAAGCGATTGTATCATCTAGTTTATCTGCTAACTTTGATTTCTCCCGAACGATATTTTCTCCTTTTATTGAATCCAATAGGGCAAAATAGAGTAATTCACCGAGAGCTTCGGCTCCAAAAATGACTGTACCAGATTCCGTTTGTCCCTTTGCTGTTTTTTTGGCAAGAAGAACTTTGTCTACAGTATTATTAACCACGTAATCTAAGTCGAGGGCAAATTTGCGGTTCACATCAATTGACCACACGCCAGGAGTCATTCCGGAATCCGTTGGTGCAACGAGAACCGCGTAGGCAAAAACTCCTGTTCCTTTATCAGAAAGTGCGACACCGTTTGTGTTGGCATAAGCTGTCCAGCCATAGAACCCGCCTGTTCCAGCTTCTCCAATTATGATACTGGAATCACGTTCGGAAATCTGCTTTCCAATCTTTGTCACGATATCTACGAACACACTGGGATCCTTTTCAGGAATGGAATCGTCCCACGTCCCTGAGATTTTCGATACTTTGAGCTTTTGTGGGAAATCTTTCCAAGTTTTATCAGGTGTACTAGCTTTTGCAGCAGCGATTGCACGATTAACAGTTTTTTTCAAAGTGGCTTCGTCAAGGCTATTAGTGAAAGCTGATCCTATACGTTGCCCGATGACACATCGAATAGAAGCACCTGCTTCCTGTGATTTGATGGCTTTATTGATCTGCCCAAGCATTAATTCACAGCCAACCTCGTAATTATCCTGAATCAGTACTTCTAAGTGGTCGACTTTCTTAGACCCAAATGCTATTGTTTTATCAGCTAGTGATAACAGAGTATTTTGTTTGTCTTTCATTATTTTTTGAACCCTCCTTTTGAATCACGCTTTTCCTCCAAAGGTTATTGGACCAGCCCCGAATCGGATGAGGGGTCCTCCATCGCTGATTAGGGCTTCTTGCCCTTTTCCACAGCGTCCTGCGCCAAAATCAAAGGTATCCTTACCAACTCCTTCGATTTTTAATAACGCCTCAGTGGCAATACCAGAGATGGACATGTTTGTCACGGAGTTCCCGAGTTCACCATTAACAATTTCGAACGCCTCCTGGATACCCACTTGAAAACTGGCATTCATTTGAGCCTGGCCTCCTGCCACGCTTATACAGTAGTAACCAAAGTCGATGTCTTCAAAGAGTTCATCATCCGATGCATCACCGCGTTCAAAGAAGGTATTTCGCATTCGAATAATGGGAACATAACGGTAGTCTTCTGCTCGGGAATTACCAGAAGGTAGTAATTGGGTTTTGTGGGCATATTCACGATCCGTCATCAAGGCAGTGAGAACACCATCTTTAATCAGCTCCACACGTGTTGTAGGCACTCCTTCATCATCGTATTTGGAAGTGCCCAAACCACCTTCGATAGTACCATCATCGATCATGTTTACTCCTTTGGGTGCCACTTCCTGACCCATTTTTCCTGCAAAAGCACTTTGCAGTGTAAGATCTGCTTCAGCGAGGTGTCCAAGTGCTTCATGGGCAAGGGTTCCAACAACTTTGGGTCCAAGAACGCATGGAAAGCTTCCTGGTTTGGGTTTTGATCCCGCAAGTTGTTTGTTCACCCGATCAACTAACCGTTTAGCAACCACGTCTGGGGTCTGATTATCTTCATAATATTCCCATCCTTTGGCTGTCGATCCTGACTCATCTCGTGCGCCAGTAAGTTTCCCATTTTCCTTTCCTGTGAGCCAAACCCATAGATGAACATGGCCAAAGCCAAGTTCTAACTGGGTGCCTTCATTCGTCACCAAATATTTGGTTCCCATTCCATCGCGTTGACGAATAGTAATTGCGGAAATCCGAGAGTCGAGACGTTGAGTCTCTTCCCAAAGCTTCGCCATATATGCGATCTTTTCCTGGGGATCCACCTCTGTTGGATTTCGTGATACTTTCAAAGGAATCGTTTTTTGAACGGGTTTAATTTCTGCTAGTTTTATTGGATCTTTACGGGCTTTACTAGCACTGTTTGCAAGGGAATAGGCGTCCTTTACAGAAGCTTTCAAAGCATTCAGCGACAAGTCGCTAGAGGAAACAAAGCCCCAGGTTCCACCAGCTAAAAGTCGAATTGCTACACCATCTTCGATACGCTGGCTGATGCTGCGAACCCGACCATCTTCATATTGAGTATTGCTTCGATTAAGAGATTCGGCTCGGAGCTCTACATAAGTTGCACCAAGCTGCTCTCCATAATCAGCAGCTTTCTGCAGTTTATCAATCAACATACTCACTCCAAAAGAGAATCTAGAATTGGATGTTTCTGCTGGTTAGTTTTGAACCTTTAAAAGAAAATTGGATATAGTACATTCCACTAGATTTAACCGCTAATATTATCTAGGAGCTTAATATTTTGAAGCAGCCTTCGAGGGGACAACCTAAATTTATACTCGATGGGATGTTAGGTTCGTTAACACGTTGGCTCCGATTATTAGGCTTCGATACGCTCTTTTGTGAAACCCAATTTGATGATGAAATCCTTGATCAGACAGAGCACCGCATTTTACTTACCCGTGATAAAACGCTATTAGTTCGCGCTCAGAAACTGGGCCTTACTGCAATCAATCCTGGTTCTGGTCCCATTCAGAAGATGCTTCAACTTCTCCAAAATACGCTAGGAATTTGTTTCTTAGGAGATCCAAATCAGAGTAGGTGTCCCCAATGTAATTCCCCCTTGATTCTAGTTACACAAGAAGAGATCCAGGACCGCGTGCCCAAGAAATCTTTGGATCACCACCATCGGTTCTGGCAATGCATTAATCTTCAATGTCGAAAGGTGTATTGGCAAGGTCGTCATTGGACTCGCATCCAACAAACCCTAGATAACCTGCGTTTTCCAGATGAGGAGCAATAAAAGATTGTTATGACATAAAATATTTGGGTTGTAAAAATTTGGGAAGAGCACAAATAACTGCGTCTCGAAGTATTTGGGTGCGATCTAGTCGGTTTTGAGTTAAAACACCAACAACTCCTTCACGTTGAAAGAGATTTGGTCGTTGAAGGAGTTGGTTTATAGTCTGTTTACTCTTATCAGTTGTTGGGTCAATAGCTGCGACGAAATTGGAG
>JABXGY010000275.1 GCA_016550395.1 archaeon
AGAAGAGATAGACTTTCCCAGGTTTGAACACTTCTTTAGGAATTTCTTTAATGCCAAAAATAACGGGACAATCTTCGAGGCTTCCCACAGAGGCACCAATGTTTGCATAAGTGGCTTCGGTAAATGTACGTTGTTCAGAAGGTTCGATTACGAATTCAAAATTAAATTTATTCATAAGAGCTTGTACATCCCTTGGAACGATGGGTGTCCGGAGTTCGAAGGCCTTGTCCTCACGCCGAATTCCAATTTTTTTCGTCATAGAGCTCCTCTTACCGTAATTGTTCTCAATGAATTTTCCAACTTGTTTCGAGGGTAGAAAAGTCTAGTGCCTGCGCAAAGAAATCACCATAAGCATCTTACATTGGTGCATCCCAGGCTAACCAAATTAACTCAACCATCTCGTTTGCCTGAATTTGGTGAACAGTATTTGGAGGAACATATACCGCTGTCTTGGGTTGGAGGTCGAATACTGATTCGTCAACAACTACTTTGCCTTTCCCACTAATTGAAATGAATAACTGAGGCCAGGGGTCTTTTTCTCCTGCTTCATTAAGCGTTTGACCGGCTGGTATAAAATACCATGCTGATCGGAGATTCTCCCAATACGCGAGGGGGATTGGCTGAGCACCATGAGCTTCTCCTGCTAGTTCTAACTGAATTTGTCGAATCTTGATTTTTCCAGGAAGAAAAAAATAGGTTCCTAAGCGTTTAATAGCCTCAATTGCTAAGGATGCCTTCTCCTGATTTAGGAATGCATAATTAATCGGTCGAACTTCATCCATACGCGCTCGTGCAGCAAGGGCAAAAGCGTCCCTTTTATAGTGGAATATTTGTTCTAAGGTTTCATTATTCATACTGATTTTACAATTGGGTTTCTGTAATCCTGCGATTGCTTCAGGAATTTTTCCCAATATTAAGGTGGATGAATCTCCTGTGTCAGTTATCTCAAAACCTATACGGATTTCCTCTGCGGATGGTGCTAAAAGCTCTTGATACAGAACCACCTCTCCAATTGCCTTCTTTAGATATTTCATAAGTGAATTCACATTAATCGCAATCCTAGTCTTTATTCGTAATACAACAGAATGAAATTCAGTCTATTAGGATTTAATTTCTTACTTTCTCAACAAAGATTTCTATGTTTTACCTAAATTCTAGGAAACTCGGTGTAAATTTAAGGCACATCTATGCCACTATTACCCATGTCCACTAAAATAAATCCCGTAATCTACCAGATTCTCAACATCATCACCGTCATTTCAGTTATCATCATTAATATCCTCGCTAATGCACTGCCTATCTTCGGTGTCAACACAGGACAAGTTTCTGATGCATACCCGAATTTCTTCACACCCGCCGGATACGTCTTCTCAATCTGGTTTATCATCTACCTCCAAGCTATCATTTTCATGATCTACCAAGCCCGCGCAAGCCAACGTAATGAATCCTATCTGTCAAAAATTAGCTTCTTTTACCTCTTTGCTGGTCTAGCGAACATAACATGGATTTTCGTCTTTCATTTCTCCTACGCATATGCTATTGCAAATCCACCTTTCTTCCTCGCATCTGTAGGAATTCTCTTACTCTTCTTTATCCTGCTACTGCTAGCCTATTTACGGCTAGGAGTTGGTAAAGAGTCTGTTAGTCGAGGGGAAAAATTAGCTGTTCATCTACACTTCAGCGTATATCTCGCCTGGTTATCCGTGGCTTCTATTGCAGGTATCGCCTCAGCTCTGAATATCTTGATCCCAGGTCTTCCCGCAGAAACCCAACATCTCGCCACCGCTGCTATGCTCATAGTGGCACTCCTCCTAACAATTCTCATGGTTTATCTCCGTCGTGAATTCGGCTTTCCCCTGGTAGTCATTTGGGCTTCAGTTGGTATTGCAGCCAAATGGCTTGCTATTCCCGTCATTGCTTATACTGCAATAGCCGTAGCCATCATTATCGTCATAATATTACTGATCATACCCTTCATCAAGAAGCACAAGTTCATCGACTACTATCTAGAGTAATCTCAGCCTCAATAGAAAATTTACTAAACCGAGTAGGATAACTGGGTGGAATAATTCACTGTCCTACTTCCCCTTTCTTTATTGTTTGACATACTAGTCAACTGAATAAAATGACGTACACAGAAAGGAGTATAAGACGCGAACACAAAGAATCATCAGCATAACTTATGGAGATGCCCTCATGACCCCAATCATCGATGTATGGGAGCAAATTCGCACGCTCAAAAAACCTTGGTCGCCAATTGAAATTCTTCAAGTTAATGATCAGGTGATTCGACTTGCCCTATTTGATGGCGAGTTTCCCATGCATAAACATACTAACGCTGATGAGCTCTTCTTCGTTTTAAAAGGACAAATAACTATTCGAGTCAAAAATCAACCCGATATCACATTAACCGAAGGAAAAATGACGGTCATCCCCCGAGGGATTGAACATTCCCCAAAAAGTATTGAACCCTCCTATGTTTTAATGTTCGAACCCACGGCTCTTAATCCACGTGGTGACTAAAATAATCAATGTTATTTGATGGAACATTTGACTCCTATTGAGGAAGAGGGGTATCTATTTTTTTATAAAAAAATCCACGCTACTTAGCTTCCACCTGCACTTAATAACATGAGGATTGGCTGGATTCTAGAGATATCCCTCCTAAAATGTAGGATTAGTACAATCCAACATACTTTTCCAGTTGAATCAAACAGTTTCATGGCGAATTATCCATTGCAAGCTCATATCTGGAAATACAAGGGTCCAATTTTCGATGCACATACTCATGTTTGGAACCCCACGTATTTGGCTCAGACTGTCAACGAACAAATACAATTGGGCATTGAATCGCAGCTGGTGATTGCTCATCACCTCGAGTTACGAGTTATCGTTGAAGCTCAATTTCCAGGGAAATTTATTTTTGCGAAGTATTTGTCAACCCAGGATATCATCGGATCACAAATTGAACGTGTCCTCGCTGAAATCAATATGATGCGGGAAAACGGGTTTTCGCTGGCAAAGATGTGGGCAGCACCAGGCTGGCGAAATTACCTGAAGAATTATGAAGGAGCCTTTCAGCTTACCGACCAACGATACACACCGATTTTCAAGAAATTAGCCTCTGAAGGCTTTCCACTACTGCTTCATATGGCAGATCCTGATACCTATTATGCAACTACTTACGCGAACTCAAAAATTTACGGAACGAAAGATGAACATCTTAATGACCTGGAAACACTAATCCAGAATCATCCGGACCTTCAATTTCAATTAGCTCATTTTGCCGCTCAACCCGAAATCCACCGGCTTCCCCATCTCGCCGAATGGTTTGAGAAATATGATAACATTGTTGTGGATACAGCATCATCACGCTGGATGGCCAGGGAACTTAGTAAAGATCCAGATGCTGCTCGTGAATTTCTCATTCGATTTTCAAAACGTGTTCTTTTCGGCACGGACGCAACATTGAATACTTCTCCCACAAAGGACAATCAGTCCCCCCTTTCTCCATATATGGGACGTTTTGTGGCTCAACGAATCCTCTGGGAAACAAATGAACGCAACACTCCCTTGCCTTTCCCCGATCCAGATACAGAAGATTCTGGCGGAACTGTCATCAATGGGCTTAACCTACCATTAAAGGTCCTCAGAGATCTGTATTGGAGAAATGCTCAACGGCTTTATGGCATCTCATCTTCCTAATCGTCTTTTAATGGTAGTAATTCGGAGACTTTCACCTTATAAGGCTCTTCAAGGGACCCTACAATTACCCAGGCATCCTCATTGAAATCACGAATTACCTCTCGACAGCGACCACACGGACTAGCTAGATGGTGCATTCCTTCCAGATCCCGCCAAACTGCCACTATTGTCTCGAAATCACGACAACCATGCGAAACAGCTGTGCATATCGCTGCGACTTCACCACAAATATCAGCAAAGCCTACACTCGCCTCTATATGAATTCCCGTAAAGACACGACCATCTATGGTTCTTAACGCCGCTGCCACTTCATGCTTATCCTTAACATACAATCGATCGGCAGTTTCTCGGGCAGCTTTAATCAAGTCGAAATCTTCCTTCAAAAGACTGGTTTTGGATTTCATCAATAATTCACCGGAAATTCTTTTGTTAGGGCATTACTCCTATTCGCTGTTCCACTATTTTTGGTAGCTATTAACATTAGTCATGTTTGCCTTTTTGAGCAAGGTACATCAGGTAGTCGGTACCAGGAACATCTTTACCGAGTTTCCTGAGAACTATAGCAAGTTGTCCACGATGATGCGTAGTATGGAATATGTACTGGAGGTAGAAATCAACAGCATTAACATCAAAGGGTTCTGCGGCAATATGGGGAACCGTGATTTGACCCTTAGGATTTTGTCGAAGTGTTTGGGCTAGTTGACGATCAAGTTCTTTCCACCGGAAAAGAAGCTGATTCTTTGTAGCCTTCAAAGCTTTTGTAAATACGCTTTCATCAGAAGATTTAGTTGCTATCAAAAAACAGGTTTCCAGGGCAAGAACAATATGCTGAGTAATGGATTTTGCACTGTGACTTCCTAAGTCACGTGAGAATTCTTCATCTGTTAATTGCTCAAGAGGCTTACGAATTTGTGTTCCTGTCCAGACATGATAATCTCCTAAATTACCTAACAACTATGGTCACATCCTTAATTAGGGATAATTACTGACTACAAAAGAAATAATTCTATATAATTACAGGGCTTCATAAAAGAACTCTGATTGTGGTTAAGGGTGCATGAGAATGTTTGAGGAAATGCTTTTTCGCCTTCTTTTAGCAACGATTTGGATCATATTTGCTGGTGTACGGATATATTACCGTCGAAAAAGTACAAGACCTATAGATACTGATGAAGCAAATCAGACGAAGAAAAAACAGAAACTTGGGTGGCTGTTCCTCGTCCTTGCTATTGGGCTTCTTGGCACAATAATTTCAATCATTGTTTATCTCCTTATGCCGCTGTGGATTCTCTGGTTTCCCCTGCCGTTGCCTTCAATAGTAAGATGGATCGGTGCCGTTCTTGGCTTCTGTACCATTCCGTTTCTTGTATGGATTCATCGAACACTTGGTCGATTCTGGTCTGCGGAACTAGAAATCAAAAAGAACCACACTCTCATGACCAGTGGACCCTATTCACGAGTTCGCCATCCAATGTATACGGTCTTCATCCTTTTCACCCTCTCAGCTCTCCTTATCGCCGCGAATCTCTTTGTAACTGTCTTCGCCATCATTGTTATTCTCATGTTCTATCCCATCTCCCTAAAAGAAGAGGAATTGCTGCTGGACCAATTTGGTGACGAATACCGCCACTACATGGAACGCACCGGACGGTTTCTTCCCCGCATTAGACAAGCGAAAATCTCAGATTCAGGTCAGGGAATTGAGAATTAAAAATGATAATACAAAATGGCACTACCTCAGAATATCATGGAATAACTTTACAACGAGCAGAGGCTGCTTTTCTTCATGAGCTTGAAGAGATCATTGGAGAAGCAATACCAAGTACAGGTATCGGATTTTACCGAACTGG
>JABXGY010000276.1 GCA_016550395.1 archaeon
GTATGCGATATTTGGTTCCATAGTGGTCATATTGACGCTTGCACTAAGAGAGAAAGTCGATAGAAAAGCCGGAGCATTATTCATTCTTGTATACTTACTTTCCTATATGCTACTGAGCGTTTAACAAGGCTAGAAATATCTTGTTTTGTTTTCCGAGGTGTGTGTGGGGTTGGGGGGTTAAAACTTAATCCAACCAACCAACTGCGAAAAGCTGACGCCTGTCTTGAAGAAGTGAAGATGGTGTCAGCGTAAGGTGGCACACTGATGTGCATGCACGCAAATTACTTTGTCAGGCAAACCTTTTTATGTCAGAATGTAGTTTATGGTATCTGGTGATGAAATGAATACAAAAACAAGTTTGAGGGAAGTCGAGAAACGGACATACATTGCCTATCATCAGGACGGGTTACTTGACATATTTGTCGGCGTCTATGTTCTGTTGTTTGGCTCAGGGATCTCACTCATGACTGTGACAGAGTTTAGCACATGGTTTGTAATACCAGCGATTTTTCCTGCGCTTATGGTACCAATTTGGGTTTCGGCAAAGAAGCAAATAACGATGCCGAGGATTGGCTATGTGAAATTTGGAAGCAGAGGAGCGAACAAGCTAATGGCGGTCTTCATCGGACTAATGGTAGCAGGATTAGGAGCATTCATGGTCTTCTCTTTCTCATCAAGCCAAGCTTGGGCATCAACACTGAGAAATCTCATCATTTCAAACGGCATGATCATCATCGGTATTTCAGCGGCTGCGATGTCAAGCCTCTTCGGATACACCATGGGTCTAAATAGGCTCCACGCCTATGGAATATTGACACTAGTGCTGTTCTTGGCAGGTCACTTCATAGCTATTCCATTCGGGTATATCCTTCTGGCAGTTGGACTTGTGATAATCATCAATGGCTTTGTTCTCTTGACACAATTCATACGGAAGTACCCACTTCCAAAAGGTGACGAGATCAATGTCGAAAAATCCCTCTAACCTGAAGAACATCGATCGGTTGATACACGAACCAACCAGATTAATGATCATGACCCAACTCTACGTCGTTGAAAGCGCAGACTTCCTCTTCCTCCAACATCAACTTCAGATGACTCCCGGCAATCTATCATCCCATTTAAGCAAGCTCGAAAAAGCAGGCTACGTGGAAATAGTTAAAGAATTCATTGAACGAAAACCACACACAGCACTGAAACTCACGAAGAAAGGTAGCAGTGCTTTCAAAGAATACCAACGAAATCTAAAACAAGTGTTCAATGATCTCCCAAAATAACCAATTAGAAGTGCGCGCGCTATCTCTTACTTACTATTCCCAATTAAGATGGATTGGATAATTCAACCAAATCCCACAAATTTCCATATAAATCCTCAAAAACTGCGACTGTACCGTATTCTGCCTCTTTAGGACCTCGAACAAAATTAACTCCCTTACTCATCATTTCATTGTAATCCCTCCAAAAATCATCTGTTTCTAGAAAAAGGAATACTCGGCCACCGGTTTGATTACCAATAAATGGTATCTGTTCTGGTTTTGA
>JABXGY010000277.1 GCA_016550395.1 archaeon
AGGACCCATCAATTTTCCCAGAAAGAATCCTGGGTAAAGATCCACGTCAAGCCACTGCCAATTTGGGTAAAAAATACTTGGACGCAGCCGTGAAGATTCTCAAAACCAAGTTCGCCAAAGCAGGTTTGTGAAATAAAGACCAACAGAGTAGTCAAGAAACACTGAAGGCTTAGGCGATTCAGCCTCTCTTTTCTGAGACTTCTGGGCGTTCCGCTAGGGTTGAGGAATAATCAGCAGCAGTACTGGTAAACTCGATGCAGAAGCGATTATCAGATAGGTCACCGGGTGCTAAAACAACATCTTTAACAAAATTAAATTGCCGTAATTGAGGGCTCTTTGCTGGACTCATAAGTTTGTTAGGTTTATATCATAGGAGCCTAGTCAAGGAAACCAGCGACTTCAGTCGTTGGAGGAATTGACCAACGGTGGGCGTCCCACTGCCCGTCTTTTCTGCGCTTCTATATACTTTTTAACTGTTACTTGACTAACATCTCCGACGCTTCCTAAATAATATGACGGGCTCCAAAGGTGACCTTTCTTCCAGCCTTCTCTCAAAGAAGGATGGGCCTCAAAGAGGATTTTAGCACTCACGCCCTTCAAGATCTTGACTACTCCAGCTGGACTAACTGTGGGTGGAACCTTTAGAAAAATATGGATATGATCAGCCATTATTTCCAGAGCCAATATCTCCCACCTCCTCGCCTCACAGATCGTGATTAAAATAGTTTTCAGATTCTCTTGAACTTTTTTGGGCAATGGTTTTCGGTATTTAGGACACCAAACTATATGATATTTAATATCCCATACTCCGCCAGGAGATGTCTCTATTGAAGATTTCACGAGTTTAAATAGACCATATGGTATAAAATTATATGCAACGCACGGTCTCGTTGAAACTCGTGAACCCCCAGGTCCATGAATTCCGACAGACAATGATGACCTTCAGAAACGCCTGTCAATATATCTCACGCTATATTCAGCAAGGCGCTCCTGTTAATCGAGGGAGACTGCATCGCCGATATTACAGAAGCTTACGTGAGCAGTTCCATTTACCCTCACAGATGGCCCAGAGCGTAATACGCGTCGTGGTTGGTGTATACCGATCGCTCAAATCCACACAACAATTGAAAAGTATCCCCACCTTTCGCCGACCACAAGCTCAATTTCAATATAATCGAGACTGGTCCTTTAGTAATGGCTTTGTGAGCGTGCGCACAGTAAAAGCGCGAAGGCGACTTCAATTTATTGCTGGTAAGTACCAACAGCAGAAGTATCTCGATGATCCTGAGTGGATGTGTAGGGGTGCACGATTAGTTGAGCGGAAAGGATGCTTTTACCTTCACATCACAGTTGAAAAGGAAACACCACCATTATCGAAACCAGCCACACCAATCGGTATTGATCGAGGTATTCGTGCGCTTGCTGTTGCTAGGGCACCAGAAACGGAGCCCCTAATTATACGTGGAGGACTTCTTGTCAGCTATCGAAGTAGTATGTTGCGGCTTCGACGCAGACTTCAAGCGAAGGGCACTCGTTCAGCTCGAAGATTGCTACGCCATCTTCGCCATCGCGAGAAACGGTTTGTCCTTGACTTCTGTCGTTGCGCAGCGAAATTGGTTCTCTGCTATGCCCAACGATTCAATCGGCCTATCTTAGTGTTTGAAGACTTAATTGGCATACGAGGTCGTGTCCGCACTCGGAGTAGGAAGAATCGTAGAATGCTCCATTCGTGGCCATTCCATGTTCTAAAGCAGATTATTATCAGCAAATCCGAGGAATTGGCTCTTCCTGTGACCACCGTAGATCCCGCGTATACTTCACAACGGTGCCCAACCTGTGGAACAACCTCGAAACGCCACAGACGGCGTAACAACTATCGTTGTCAAAGATGTAAGTATCAAAACAACGCTGACGTTGTCGCCGCCACCAATATTGCACGGCTGTGGCTCAATGACGTACACCGCATTGAACCCGGGGTGCCGTCAACCACCCAGACGTACCGCATCCAATAACAGACTGCGACGTACAAGCCACCGATTTCAATCGATGGTAGTTGACTTAACTCGCTTGCTCCACAGCAATCAAGATCCCCGCGACGAATATCAACACACCACCAATAAGATATGAACCAATCGCTGCTATCACACCGAAAATAATGAGGTAAAGGGCTGCCGCCTGACGATCCCTGTCAATCCTTGGCATACAATAAAACAGAATGATGAAACCAAAGACAACCGCTACGATAGCCAAGGAAAACCCCAGAATGCTCTCAACTGCAATACCGTGCCGTCCAATAAACTCCTCATACAACACAAGACCATTCATCACCACAGCAAGAAACCCTAAAACGATACACACAATCGAACCCGCTTTCGCCAAGATTTTAGCCGTATCGATTAACGCCATAACAAACTCCACCAACTCAATCGAAATCAACAATCACTTTAAATTCAACAAAATTGTTGTAGATAAAACTTCTTCTTTTTACTCAACCGAATCAAAAAAACGTGGGCATCCACCACAGCTTGTGATTACAACCTATTAATCGCTATTCATTTTTTTCTATGCCAATAGATAATCACTACTACCAAGACAACGACGATGATGACGATAAGGCATAGACTGATGAGTAGAAGTTCAATGGGGAAGGGAGGGAGGGGGATAGCTGGTCTCTCGATATTGAAGGAATCTAGGAGGCTGTGGTCGGCTCTGTATGCCGTCACGGTGACATTTACGGGATTCACTTCGATGTTACAGTAATGATACTCCGACGATGCTACATCGCCGGGTTGCCAAATTGGCGCGGAGGTATTAATTCCCGCCAGGGGCGCTCCTCCCCCACCGGTCGTGACATAGTAGATCCCATCTCGTAGGGTTCGATAATAGTAGTGATCATGGCCATTCAGGACCAAATCGACATCAAACTGCATAAACAGTGCATGGAACTGCGCACGCACCGATTCCGCTTCCGCCCACCGATCGGGGCGGTCCGCGCGAATCGACCACGCAGGGCGATGAAACACGACGACAATAAACGCTTCAGCAGTCGTATTGGATAAATAGCTGTTTAACCAGCTCAGTTGCGCACTTGGACAGTCATACTGACCGGCGTTCCACTCGTATTCGGTATTCAAGACCACGAAGTAAACCCCCTCATAGCTGAAGGCGTATTGCAATTCTGTTTCACCGGGTGTATCCACCACGCTACTAAAAT
>JABXGY010000278.1 GCA_016550395.1 archaeon
AATCGATATCATCTAGAGAGATCGGAATCGAGAAATTCCCAATCTCTGTTGGGATGATATCATACAATGAGGATGAAATGATCCCAACGCCCGGCGCAATGAGATCTGGTTTTGTCCGCATATCAAAGGTTGGTCCTCGACTACTAAAATCAGGGACCGACCAGGTTTGTATATCAAGGGCACCAACAGATAGTGCTGCGAGGGACTCACCCGGTGACATAACTGTCATATGGTTGGGTCCGCGATCACCAGCAGCAGCAATAACTATCACGCCTTCTTCCACTGCCCGATGAATCGCCTGGGATAATGGATCACCAGGTAATCCCAGCGTAGAGAAAGGAAGTAGAATGATATCGGCTCCATTGGTTACACTCCATTCAATTCCACGAATCACCCATGAGGAATACCCTGTTCCATCCCCTAATAGCACCTTTGCACTCATCAGTTGTGCCCCCGGGGCAATACCAGTATAGTTTCCGTTTGAAGCAGCTCCGGTTCCAGCAACTAATCCAGCGCAATAGGTGCCATGTCCATTCAAATCAAACGGGAATGGATCTCCTTCCGCAAAGGATACTTGCCCCAAGATTTTCGGATCATTGGTTGTCTCATTATCATCCATATCATCCAAATCTGGATGAGTTGAATCAATACCAGTATCTAAAATCGCCACTACAGTATGCGAGCCATTAAACCCCAACTCATAGAGTGGATTAACACCAATAATCTCGTTGGGATGGACATATCCATTTGGAGACACAATTTGTTCCAGATTGAGTAGTTGAGAATCACTTGCCATTAAATGAAATTCAATATCCGTCCAAAGCTTATGGATTTCAAGCAGTCCTGAAAGCTGGTGCAATGAACCAATCGTAGTTCGCATCGTGATGGCATGAATAAGTCGATGATATGTTTTTATCTGCGCCATCACGGCATTCTGAAATATTGCCCTTTCTGCAGCTCTCCAATCAGTGGATTGGTCAAGACTAGCAATAATATCGATGGGAGTGTTTGGATCTGCACCACTGGCGATAAGCTCGATTAAGGGAAGTGAAAGTTTAGAATTGGGATCATGGACCATTCCAAAATCTTGGGGCATTACATATGCGAGGTTAAAAGTTTGAACGAATGGAGTAAAGAGAACAAGGATCCAAAGTGAAATCTGTATAATCCTTAATTTTCGAATTGGGATCCCTCTTCGATGCTCCATTGCCCTATTACACCTCCAACTGTCGTCCAGTGATGAGAATGAAATAGTCAGTCATATCCACGCCCATTTTGGGTTTGACGCTTTTGATTTCAATATCTTGGGCTTGGAGTTTCCGTGTGACGCGTTCCGCCATCTCCATCAAAGGATGTTCACTGAATACTTTGATAAGCTCACCACGCTCGAGAACATGGATAATTCCAGGTACATCTTGTAATAGGGTGGCAATGCCAGGACGGGGTTGTTTCAGAAGAATTCCAACTGCATACCCCTTTCCTGGAAGTGAGGCTTTCAGCTCAGTTGGGCTTCCATATGCGACGAGGCTTCGTTCTCGCATGAAGACGCCAACCTTATCGCAATATTCCCCTTCTCCTGGGTAATGGGTGACCACGATCATACTTGTTCCATATTCCCGATTCAAATAGTCAAGGTAATCCCAAAGTTCACTCCTCATATCTGGATCCAGACCTGAAGTGGGTTCATCCAGAATCAGCAGTTGAGGTCGGTGAACCATAGCAATGCTGATGGAGGCTCGCCGTTTTTCACCGCCTGATAAGGTCTTTACGCTCTGATTCCCCTTTTCAAAAATTCCCAGTTCGCGGAGTAGAATTTTTCCTCGACGCACTAATTCAGCTTCAGGTAGTCCATATTGCTTGCCAAATTCGATGATATTCTCTAATGGCGTAAAGTTTTGGTACATATAACTGAGGTCTTGGGGAACAAATCCGAAGATGGTTTTAACTTGTCCTCTATTCGTTGAGTCAATTCCTCCAATGATCGAATGTCCTTGAGTTGGGATGATATCCCCAATGAGGGCTCGGATTGCAGTTGACTTCCCTGATCCGGACTCGCCAATAATGCCCATAATTTGACCTGAGGGGAGTTTGAAGGAAACATCACGGATGATATCGAAGTTATCATCAACTGTGACGGTGAGGTTGTCTACAACTACGACGTTTTCTGCTTTGCTCCGCGTTCGGGCATAAGCGGGGATAAATAACATTTTTTTCGCATTGACATCTGGCACGATGCTGATTAATTCCCGCATAATTTCTGGCGCTGTTTCACGACCTCCGACTGTTATAACCTTTGTAGCTTTTTCTGAAACAGCTCGTGGTTCTTGCACGCGTATTTCGAGAAGTCCTACGCGTAAACGTTCCATTCGAGCATTCGTTACTGTACCTTTAATTGAGACTTCTTGACCTTCCCTATTAATTCCCCACAAATTTATATCCACGTCAGTATAAGCAAGAAGCTCTGAAACACGTTTCACAGCATGGTCGATATGGTCACCATCATAATAGAAGTCATCATTGAGATTGCGTCGGAGCCAGTTCATCAAAATTAACTGAGTAGCTGCAACTTCTTCCCGTTCAGTCTTATCAGAACCAATAGTTAGCATCATTCCCTGAAGATTATCTGGACCATTAAGAACCAAGTTCACAAGAAGGGCAATGCGTCTCCGTCGACCTCTCCGCTGAATATCCAGAACTCTTCCCTCAACCGAGATTTCAACTCCTGTAGTGCGCATTATTCCGTTTATCTGAGCATGGATTTCCCGATCCCCTCGTTGCTCAATCCAGTCAAGGGCGTCATCAAATCGCGACCCAGCAAAGTAGTTTTTTTCAACAAAGACGGGGATATCAGCTAATTGTTCCATGGGTATCTTCGCCTCTCATATTTATGCAAGGGTCCGTTTTCTCCACATTACAAGAATGGAAATTAGTATGGCACCGATTATGTAGATTAGGATACGTGTAATATCTGGCAAAGTGGCGATTAAGGGAAGACCTTTAAAGGCAGTTTCTTGGATCATCGTCATTCCCAAATTCATTGGAAGAAATTCTTTGATAATACCTACATCAATGAACATACCGCTAAGAATCATCATTCCTAATAGCAGAAAGAGGAATCCTTGGTTGGCTTGCAGTCGTGAAGTTGAAAATGACGAAATGACAACCCCTGAAACTGCTCCAGCTAATGCCATGAGTGTCACAATAACCATCAATGTTAGCAAATCCGTATACAATTGCAGTTGAAACCCAACAACCCATAAAATCACTAAGAGGAGTCCTTGAATCATTCCAATAATTGTGTACGCGGTAATCTTGCCAAATACCACTTCAACCTTACTTGTAGGCGTTAATAACATACGACGCAAGGGGACATCACCCACGATTGATTGACAAGAAATCAAAGCGATGGCCATAAAGATGCAAAAAACAACGAGAAATGCACCTACTTGAATGGCGAGTGTGTCACCTTCGGGTACAAACTCTACATAGGGGATTGGTAATATTTCACTACGGATCCATCCTAAATTTTGACGGAAAATCAGGGATGCTTCAGTCACGGCAATAATGGCCTCTCCTTGACCCCGTAATTGGGTGCTACTAGTGTGCACATTCACTGTAGCTGGCAAATCCATAGCTAATGCGTGTTCAAATCCATCTGGAATCACCAGATATGCATCAATTTCGCTTCGAAACAATGCCAGATAAGCTGTTGACTCATTATCATAAATTGTCACAGTAACCCCCTCAATACTGGTCAAAGTTGCTGTAAAATTCTGTGACAGATCCAATCCAGGATAGGTATCCGTTGTGTCCTGATCTATCACGCCAAAGAACAGTGGTACTGTCTCTGTCTGAATATCATTCTGCTGAATTGCTAACGCCAATGTGCCAATCGTAATGAATGGGAGCAGAAAAACGAGAAGCATAGCTGTACGGTCTTTGATGATGGTTTGAATTTCTTTCCGTGTTAAGGAAATGGTACGTTTTATTGGTTGGACAAATCGCATCCTAGTCAGTCCCCGCTTGACTACTGAGGGGCACCCAAAAGACTTTTGGTAACATCAGTTCTCGCCCAAAGCTTTTTGTGTTTCCCATCAAAGGAACAGTAGAAATACGCGTCTCTAATTGCTAATAAGTAATCAGCAGGTTCCTATCATGGGCGAAGAACAACCTCCCAAGAAAACTGATGATGTCCTAGCCTGGGCAAAGCGTTGGCAACCAAAGTGGGAGACGCATATTTCCTTTCCGGAGAACTTAATTTTTGTTGGACTCTTTGACTTTATTCACCAGAGCACAGATTTAGATGCGACGATACTAACAGCCGACCACCGGCTCTCTCTCCGCTTTGAACATGCATATGATCCCGAAGGATTCAGTTACATCATCGACTTACCTGACTTGGATGCCGCCATTGAAGTGATTCCTTTCAAACCTGATTATGGTGTATTAAAAAAACGTTTCTTCATGAATCGTGCAAAGGAATTAGATCGGGTTGCTCAGGATCTCATTCATCGTCTACCTGCGGAACAAAAGGGTCGACAGATTCGTACATTGGAAGAAGTGATGC
>JABXGY010000279.1 GCA_016550395.1 archaeon
GTTAGGTATTCGAGTCCTTGTTTGACAGGAGCATCGATGAGCAGACTACCATTGTAGAGGAACAGGATTCGAGTGCAGTATGTTTCAGCAATTGCGGCGTCATGGGTAGCCAACAAGACCGTTGTCCCTTGTGTTACTTCCTCACGAATAACGGTCATGAGGCGATGAACATTGCGATAGTCTTGACCGATGAACGGTTCATCGAGTAAGAGAATTTGTGGCTTGTGTAATAGGATAGAAGCGATTGTAAGGCGTCGTTGTTCACCCAGACTCAGAGCATAAGGCGATTGATCTTGGTAGGTGAGGAGTCCAAATGTACCCAGTAATTTTTCAGCTTGTAATTCGGCTTCGTTGGTTTCTGGAATACCAAGATGCTTTGAAGCAAGCAAAACTTCTTCTTTCAAGGTGGAGGCAAATAGTTGGTGGAGTGGATTCTGAAAAATTAGCCCAATACTGCGGGCTAGCTGGGAAACAGGTTGTTTATGGATATTTTGCTTTCCAAGATGTATCGTTCCAGAATCAGGGGAAAGCAATCCCATGAGCTGGAGTAATAATGTTGATTTTCCTGACCCATTAGCTCCCATTAACGCGACAATTTCGCCTGTATGCAACGAAAATGTCAGATTCTGAAGTGCTGGTCTTGGAGTCGATTGTTCCTCGACTCGTGGATAAGTAAAGGTGAGGTTGCGTATTTTCAATAATTCCTGTTCTCGAAGAGCTCTGGAAGGAACTAGCTCTGAATATGATGATAGTTGGAAGGCAACCCCCAAATCTGATAAAGTCTTGGGCAAGGTGGAAAGCTGGTCAGGCCTTCCATCGTAACTGATATGCCCTTCATTCATAAGTAGGATACGAGACGCCAGGGCTAGAAAGGGTTGGATTCGGTGTTCAATTACTAGAATCGTGGAACCTTGTTTGTGCAGATCTTGAAGAGTGTTGATAACCTCATTTGTAGTCTGGGGATCAAGTCTCGCTGTGGGTTCATCGAATACGATGACTGGGGATTGGAGAGCTACAAACGAAGCGATTACGACCTTCTGTTTTTCTCCCCCAGAGAGAGTGTGGGTGCTCCGGTTCCGGAGATTTTCACCATTGACAGCTTTTAATGCCAATTCAATTTGAGGTTTAATCGCTTCTGATGGATACTGGAAGTTTTCTAGACCAAACGCCACTTCATTCATGACATTGAGCGTAACGAGTTGGCTGTCGGGATCTTGTTGAATGAGGCTAATTGATCGGGCGAGATCACGGATTGAATGCGATTTAGTTTCCTGCTCTAGAACACGGATGGTTCCCTGTAAATTGCCCGGATATTCATGGGGAATAAAACCAGTGAGACAACGGGCCAAAGTGCTTTTTCCACTCCCACTAGGTCCTGTTATGATGACGAATTCTCCGGGGTGAATTTTCAGATTAACTTCCTTGAGTGCAGGAGTATCGATTCCGTCATAGGTATAGGTTAGATTGGAGATTTGAATGACGGGAGGTGTATCGATGGTATGGTTGCTAGGTGATGACAAGGCTGACGACCTTCTGAATCCAAAACCACCCGGGATAATTCTTTGCAATTAGCCGTAGACCACCATCAACGACGAGGATTATTTCGTAGTCATTTAATACGTCTTCGAGGGAAAACGTGGCACTATACCCATCTGAGGACACTACCTGAAGCAGCGTTGCAGACTCCAAAGGTTGGGCATCGGTGAGGATGGTGACCAATGGAATTCCGGTGTAATTCTGGGGAGGAATATGCGTAACAGAACCAATGAGTTCAGCTTCGATGGTAATTTCATAATCTGCATAGGTGAAGTAGGTAAATCCGAATGGTTGCGCTACCTGCCCGACAACCTCACAACCAAGAGGATCAAGCACGGGTCGCCACACAAAGACAGCATAGAGACTAGCCCCAAAAGCGATAACAATGAGAAAAATCAGAGCTGAAAGTCGATAAGGACCAAGACGCTGCCAGACAGACCCCTTTGATGCCAAAGTAGGTCCTTTAGCAACTGAATGATATACATTGGATTCCGACACAAGATGTGTGGTTGCGTGGCCGAAATAGCCTCCGAAAATAATGCCTGATGAAAACGCTAGGATCACCAGTAGGGCAAGGAAAATCAGAGGAGCACCGGAAAAAAAGAAGAGTTGAAAGACGATGACATTGGAAGCCGCAGCGAAACCTGCGATA
>JABXGY010000034.1 GCA_016550395.1 archaeon
ATTAGTTTAGCGGACTAGATATTGTCGGAACTTACTACCCGCATACTGCCCTCTTCGCCCCAAATCATTATTGATTTTAATGAGCCGATTGTATTTTGCAGTTCGTTCACCTCGTGCTGGGGCTCCAGTCTTAATCTGACCACACGATAGAGCTACCGATAAGTCTGCAATAAAGGTATTTTCCGTTTCGCCACTTCGGTGACTAACGACCACGGTGTAGTCATTTGCTCCAGCAAGTTGGGCAGCCTCAATTGCTTCGGTGAGCGTTCCAATCTGATTAACTTTCAATAGGAGCGCGTTTGCTGCACCCATATCGATGCCCTTTTGCAACCTTTCGGTATTAGAAACAAAAAGATCATCACCAACAACCTGTACGGATTTACCAATTGCTTGAGTTAGTTCGACAAAATCTTCAAACGCGTTTTCTTCAAAGGGATCTTCAATGGAGAGGAGAGGGTATTCTGTACATAATTTATGATAATATTCGTGGAGATCTGCTGATGAAAGTTCATGACCGTCAATGGAGTATTCACCCTGAGAATGAAATTCATTAGCTGCAGCATCCAATGCAAGTCCAATTTCCTTTCCGGGTTTGTAGCCATCCTCTTCGATGGCGGCTATGATGGCGTCTAATGCTTCTCGTGTTTCAAGCATCGGAGGAGCAAATCCCCCTTCATCGCCAATATTTTGCCCAACAACTCCGTATTTTTTTAACAACACTTCACCAAGAGAATGATACACGTCAACGCCTGCTCGCAGGGCTCTTGAGAATTCTTTGAAACCAATGGGCATGATAAGAAATTCTTGAATGGCGAGTTGATTTCCTGCATGCGCTCCACCATTGATAATGTTCATCATTGGTACTGGTAAGATGTAACTGTCTTGATTTCTGAGATATTCGAACAAATGCAGAATAGCCGTATCCGAGGCGGCTTTAGCAACAGCAAGGGATACTCCTAGAAGAGCGTTTGCACCTAACCGTTTCTTATTGGGCGTTCCATCAAGTTTGCGTAATTTCTCATCAATAGCCTCTTGTTGCCGCGAATCCATCCCAATTAAAGATGGCGCTAAAATTGATAGAATGTTTTCTACAGCCTTTTTTACTCCCTTACCATGATATCGTTTAGGATCTCCATCACGTAATTCCACCGCTTCGAAACGACCCGTTGAAACTCCGGAAGGGACCATTGCCCTGCCATAGCCCTTATTGGTGAGTACTTCAGCCTGTACCGTAGGATTTCCCCGGCTATCTAAAATTTCCATAGCACGAATTTCCCTGATTTCATAAGGATTTGCCATCGTTTTGACACCTTCATTTACCCTTAAAATAAGAGCAACGACTCAGTTAAGGGATAAAAATACTAGGATTCATAAAAAAAAATAGAGGACAGGCAGTAGATATGGCTGTACGGCTGCCCCGGAAACAATTGGAAATCATACTCAGCCAGCTAAAGGGTTTCCCAGATCCTGATGCCAGCAAAGAACAGTATGAAATTTCAGATGCAGTTGCAGCGACTATGCTCTTCTCCGCTGCAAGCGCTGGCGATATTGAAAATCGTCGGGTCTATGATTTAGGTTGCGGCCCTGGACGTTTAGCAATCGGCGCAGCTCTACTCGGAGCAGAGCATGTTGTTGGTGTCGATATTGATTCGAAAGTATTAAATGTCGCAGAACAAAACGCTGTTCAACTTGGTGTGCGAGAACGCATTGAGTTCGTCTTACAAGATATTGAGACAATAACGGCACGAGCAGATACAGTGTTAATGAATGCCCCATTTGGAGTGCAACGAGACCATGCAGACAGACCCTTTCTCCGAAAAGCATTGGAAATAGGAAAAGTAGTGTACTCCTTACATAAAGCGTCTGAAGGTGGGCGAAAATTCATTGCCCGTTACGTCTCAGAGTTTGGAGGGCGAATCTCATTTATCCAGGAGATGATGATGGTGCTTCCTGCCACCATGCACTTTCATGAAAAAAAGAGGCATAAGATTAAGGTTGATTTCTATCGTATAGAAAAACAGGAGGAAGCTATATGACAAGCCAACGGATTAAAGAAGGAGACTCAGTTCTACCCGGTGAAAGGTTAGGCGTGATTGAAGAATATCTTCCAGGTGAAGGAACGTTTCAAGACGAGGACGACGTAATCTATGCGAACATTACAGGTATTGTTCATATTGACATGAAAGAACGAAAAATCAGTGTAGAAGCAACTACACGAACACCCGTATATCCCAAGCGAAATGATGTTATTTTTGGTGAAATCCAACACGTGACGAAAAAGTCAGCAATAGTGAATATATTTCAAATTGAAGACACCCCGTGTCCGGTCACATTTTCTGGTTATCTATTCATTAAGAATTCAGCGGGTGGGTATGTAGAACAAATGCGAGACCTCTTCGCTCCAGGTGATCTGATAATTGCTCGTGTACAACAGCAAGCTGATGGATTAGCTCGACTTTCAACAGTAGGAACCCGTTTTGGTGTTATTAAAGCCTCCTGTAGTCGCTGCGGAGAACCACTCCATTTACAGGGAAGACGGTTAGAATGCACTGAATGTGGCAACTATGAACAAAGAAAACTTGCAAAGAATTATGGCAAAATGTCTAAAGCCGCACCAGATGAGGAAGAGCCACCAATAGAGGAGGGCATCTAAGGAGTGGCTCGTTGGACCAAAAAAAGCCTTACATTCCCTATAATAGGTGCAACTGATCAAGTAACTTTTATTGACCAATTAAAGCGAAAACTAAAACTTGACTTTCATGTCAAGGCAGACCAACGAGGAATCACAGTTACACTTCGTGGAGGTCCTGAACAGGTTCGACAAGCAGCTAATCGTGCCCAAACCCTTTTCCGAAGCTACAAACACGCAGCACCTCCCTAACCCTTTTTCTGTCAAAGCAACACTTTAAAAGCGGAGTTGTGTACGGTCTGCCTGCGCTATGGAAAAATGTAATCGGACTCGATGACTATGAACATCAATATAATCAAGAACACATCCCGAGAATTAGAATTAGAAATAGAAGGTGAAGGACACACTCTTTGTAATCCTCTCCGTGAAATCCTTTTTGAAGACACACATCTTACATTCGCGGGTTACTCCGTCCCTCATCCATTAACCCGGAGTGCACGATTCATAGTCCGAACCGATGGCAAAGTAAAAGCCATCAACAGTTTCAAAAAAGCTGCACAGAAGTTAATTGAAAGAACTGAAGAACTGCGATTAGAATTTCAAAAAGCGCTTAAAGCCGCGTGAATGGTGTGTCGGAAATTGAGAAATTACACACCCTTCTCGATAAGGAAGGAATTCGTTCAATTAAGACTGCAATGCGACACAAAGAGTTGGCAAAGCTCGGAGATCCATTAACCAATTTGCTCTTCTCTCTTGCCTACTCCCTTCATTTAAATCGGTTTATTGGCGAGAAAATCTCAGGCAAAATTCTTGCAGCCGCACTTCGATATGCTAATTTACGACAATTAGCGCCGTCACGTCTTGATGCGCATGGGTTAGGTGATTGTGTTGAAGCCATGATCGCCTACGCCTGGCTTCAGGGATTCTTCACCATCTCTGATGCAGCTGCCTTATTACAAGAACAAATTTTGCAATTAGATCCAGGAACCAAACAAACAAAGGCAGAACGCCTTGAAAACATAGCAAAAGCTTTCGCCATATTCTTACTTTCTATTTGGGAAAAAGAACAAGAGCAAAACAGCGTGTAAAGCCAATACATTCTTATGCGTCACATCGTATGCTTTCAAACCCTTAGATATCGGAGAATTGCTCAATGGAATTCTGTCCTAAATGTTCAAGCATGCTAACCCCTCAAAAAGAGGGAAACAAAAAAATCCTAGCCTGTCAGAATTGTGGTTACACGAAAAAGTTGTCTAAGGGCTCCAAGAACACCTACCGCATTGTAAACGAGATTGCCCATGTTCCCGAAAAAGAAGAAATTGTGGTTATTGACGAGAAGCTTGCTAAGCAACGCACCATGCCTACAACCCGCCAAATCTGCCCCAAATGCGGAAACAAGGAAGCCTATTATTGGCAGGTCCAAACACGTTCAGGTGATGAAGCCATGACGACATTTTATCGCTGCGTCAAATGTGGTCAAACTTGGCGTGAGTATTGATACATTTTACATTGTATGCTTCAGCCCCACAAAATATGTGGGAAAAACCGGATTTTTTTCAGTAACAGTTTCAAAGCACTGCCGATTAATGCAGGAGAAGTAAGAGCAGCTGTGATAAGTCGACCTTGATAATCAATATCGCCTGAGCGTTCAATAATTTCGCGAGCCTTACCGGTTTGCAAATTCATGAATAAGTGATCCAGTTCATTATTGCTAAGTGTATTAACTAACCGCCTAAGGATTGCCATCAATCTAAGTTGTCTTCCCCAGCCCCGCTTCCATAATCCCTCGTACCGAATCAACTCCCTGTGATCATAGAAGTCATCCCTCAATGCTCGACTAATACATAAGGCTGCTAAAATAGCACAACTGCCTCCTGATACAACTCCTCCCCCAGTTGTCGCCTTGGTTTGTCCAGCCGCATCTCCCAGATTTATAAACCGCTCATTTATAGTACGCGATGAAGGCCCTCCGGTATAAACAATACCTCCAAAACGTTCCTTAATTTTCGCTCCTGTTAGCAAAGAACACTGCCTGAGGAATTTATCTAAAGCCTTTCGTGCTTGTTTATGAGCTGTAGCTAGCCCCACTCGAGCCCGATTATTATCAAGCGGTATAATCCATGAAAAGAAGTCTTTGGCTATTTGGGTGTTAAAAAACAGATGAACCGTATCTAGTGGCAATGAAACATTAACAACCTCATATTGTAATGCCGGCAGCATATAGTGTTTTTTGGGTCGTGGAAGTCCTTGATCATGTGCTAATTTTGCACGAATACCTTCAGCATTTACAACAAATCGTGTCAAAAGCTCGCGTTTAACACCTTGTTCACGAAGATTCACACGCACTCCTTTTTGAGTCCGTTGACATTTGGTAACTCGTGTTTCTAGCTGTAAGGTAGCCCCAGCATTTACTGCTTCGTCAGCAATTTGTTGGTCTAATCGATCTCGATTTAGCACAAATGCGTGAGGTTCTCCTTTATCAAAGACCAATTGAGTGCCTGAAGGTGAATAGAAAATCGACCGACGAACGTGTTGAAGGATGACATTGGACTGGGGAAAGAGCCCATTATCCTTCAATCCCTCTATGCCAATTAACCCAGCACAATGAACTGGACGTCCCACCTCGGGGTGCTCCTCTAAGAGGAGGACCGAATAGCCTTTGCGAGCGAGTTGCCGAGCTGCTAAACCACCGACTGGTCCCGCACCAACGACAACAACATCTGCATCCACAATAATCACTAGCCCATTTCATTTCAGATAGTGAAGGATATCCGACAGTGTTTTGATTTTAATAACATTTTCAGTAGAAAACAATTCCATTGGATCGAATAGAACAGGAATAAATCCTGCATTCCGTGCACCCCATACATCCTCGATTGGGCTATCGCCTATATGCATTACTTGAGCAGGATTTTTTATTCCTATTTCACGAAGCGCGATGTCGAAGATCTCTTTCTGGGGTTTCTGAACACCTACTTCCACTGAAAGAATAATGATATCAAAATAATGCAAAATTCCGTTTTCTTTTAATGTGGGACGCCGAGAGAGAGCCAAACGATGATCAGTATTTGATAAGAGTCCAATTCGAATACCAATTTCTTTGATATTCCGTAGTGTTTCTAACGTATCAGGATAAATTGTATGCTGTTTCCCTTGCTCTCTTGCTTTGAATTCAGCAACAATTGTCTCTTTTGTACCTTCAGTTTCGATGCCCAACGCTTTCAATACATGAGAATTCAGTATATGAAGTTCATCGCTAGATAATTCTGAGAAGGGCTTGCCTAACTTTTCATATGCCTCGATTTGTTTTCTTATCCCGCGCCTGATTCGGGGATCACTAGGCGAAATATCAAATCCTAATCTTTTAGCAATATTTGCCCAAATTACCACATTTGACGGATAATAATCGAATAGCGTTCCCCCAAAGTCGAAGAAGATTCCTCGGATTTTCTCTGACATCTTCTTTCTCAGTTCCTGATTTCTGTTTATGTCAATGAAAATGCAGATATGCCATAACGGGACAACTAACTACTTAAGGGATTTTACAGAGGGTTTCAATGTGATGGAGGAATTTAATCTGTCAAACCAAAAGTCTCAATCTCAGCGATTCGAGTATAAGCAGGTAATTGTGATTCGATTGGACTTGAAGATGAGTCGCGGAAAGATTGCGGTCCAAGTTGCCCATGCGGCTGTGTCAGCTGCTGAAGAAGCTCGAAAACATGCTCCAACCTCTTGGCGGAAATGGTTGTGGGAGGGGCAGAAAAAAGTAGTAGTGAAAGTTCCACTGGAAGAAGATCTGATAAATCTTCGTGAAACTGCTGAACGAGCGGGTCTTCCCACGTATTTAATTCGAGACCGAGGCCTTACAGAACTTCCCCCAGGCACAGTAACAGCCCTAGGAATTGGCCCTGCACTGACAACAGCTGTGGATAAAATTACTGGCGATTTACCTTTGTTGTAGGGCGAGGAGGCAGGCGTTTGCGGGCGAAAGAATATGATGCTCTTATAGGAATAGATGCTTTTACAACGCAGTCTCCAGGAATCGGTGGACGGCTCAAACAGTCACCAGAGGATTTCATTGTTCAAGAAATAGGAGTAGATGGTTCAATTGCCCCGCTGAAACCTACTTCTCAAGTGTACGAAGATCAACCAGGGAAATTTACAGAATTTTTCCTCGTAAAACGCAATCTTGATTCAATTCAGGCAATTCGCCGTCTTAGCAAGACAATTGGTGCTAGTTACAAGCGCTTTTCATTTGCAGGAATTAAGGATCGCCGCGCGGTAACATCACAACGTGTCTCGTTCTACCAAGGAAATCCCCATGACCTTATCGGTCGTGATATTCCTAGCATTCAAATTCTACACCCTCACCGAGAACTCAAACCCATAACTCCAGGTGCTTTAAGGGGCAATCGGTTTACAATAACAGTGCGTGAAGTGAAGCTTACAAAGGAAGAAGCGCAGAAGCGGATTGAGAAAATACGACAAGAGTACGAGAAAGTAGGAGGAATTCTTAATTTCTATGGACCACAGCGGTTTGGGATTATACGCCCCACCACGCACCTGGTGGGGAAGCAGATTATTCGTGGAAATTTTGAAAAAGCCATCCGTATTCTCCTTGAAGGGGGAGATATCTCTGTTGAAGAAATTATCGAATCATCTGAGGAGGAAGAATCCAGTACTTCAAATGGACCATCTCAACGAATGAATAAATTGTATGGTACTTATGAACGAGCCATTCAGCACTACCTGGACAAACACCCTGGGCAGTTTAAGAATAGTCTACGAGTGTTACCAAAGGACCTTGCCCGACTCTATGTACATGCATATCAGTCTTTCATTTTCAATAAAACAATTAGTGAACGCATGCAACGGGGAATCTCATTAAAATTTCCCAGCATTGGGGATTTCATTATGCCAATTTCAGGTGAAATCCATCAAATTCGACCAGTCACTAGAAAGAACCTTACCGAAGCCAAGAAGGCCGTGCAGAAGAGAAAACAAATACTTGTCATTCCTGTTATCGGTTTTGATTTTGAACATATTGTATTCCAGGGACCTATGGGAGAAATCATAACAACACTACTTGAAAAAGAAGATATCACGCCCAGCCAATTTCATTTGAGAGAGCTTCCGATTCTAAGTTCTCGTGGCACCTTTCGTCCCTTACTTGTAAATCCCACTGAATTAAACGTCGATTTACTCG
>JABXGY010000035.1 GCA_016550395.1 archaeon
CTATACAAAAAAATCGCAAGACCACCGACAATCGTAAAAACGATAGCCAGAATATCCATGCCACCCCTTGACTGCATCCCTATAATAAAATATATGCCGTTCGAAATCCATCGCTTTCCTAAAATGCAGGTTCCCGGGTTATCTGCAAATAGCAGAAACTCTGTCTTATTATCACTGGATAAAGTGGACTACACGTTCCAGAGATTTTCGGCTTCTGGGTTTTCGAGGTTGTGCTGGTGTTCCAACTGGAACAATTGCTACTGGAATTACGCTAATAGGGGTGTTGATTACCGTAGCTATGGCCGCTTCATCGAATGCGCCCACCCAACAGGCACCGAATCCTAAGGCATGAGCCGCAAGAAGTAGATTTTGTGTCATAGCGGCTGTATCCTGAATCGAATACAAATCCCGCCCACGACTGCCATAATGATCACCGGATTCATCTGGCACACGACACACCACAAATACAACAGGCGCGTCAGCAATGAATTCTTGATTTCCTGCTCCCCTGACGAGTTGTTGTTTGATTGTGCTGCTACGGACCACATAGATACGCCATGGTTGCAAATTGCCACCACTCGGAGCCGCAATCATGGCTTTCAGTAGTATCTCGACATGTTCATCCGAAATAGGCTCGTTGGCAAAATCACGTATGGATACGCGTGTCATGATGGCTTCAAGAGCTTCCATAAATGTTTCCTCCAATAACTGAATGGATTATGACGCCATTACTGGCTTTATCAATCACGGTTAACCTAGGTTTCAGATAGTATTGAATAAAGCAGTAGAGGTAATAAGTCGTTACAATGTTGTCAAGACCTTTTTCAGGGCTGAGAGAGTTACGCTGACATCTTTAGAAGTTACATTGCCCATATGGCCGATGCGAAAAAGATCTTCACGGGATTGCCCTAATCCAGGAGCAATACGGACGCCCTGGTTTAACATGTGCTTGACTATCTTTGTTGCGGTTGTGTGCCGGGCGGAGTGGATGGTGGTAATCGTGTCTGCGAAGTAATCGGAGTGCTTTGGAACTAACTTCAACCCCAGCGAACTAATGCCTTCGCGGAGCTGTTGGGCGTTCTGGTGGTGACGTTGAATTCGTTGTTCCAATCCTTCTTGTTGGATAAGGTGCAATGCAATACTCAGGGCGGCAACAAGGTTGGTGGCAGGGGTTGAGACAAGTCGAGGAACCGCTTCGGCTTCATACGATTGCATCGATCTAATCCACTGTTTCAAATTCATGTAAATCGAAGATATCGGTTTTTTCCTGGCATCGAGCCGACGCATTGCTCCATCACTAAGCATGAGAAGAGCGATTCCTGGTGGACCAGCAATTGCTTTTTGGGTGCTTGCAAAGCATACATCAATTCCCCATTGTGATTGTTCAAGGGGCTCTCCTCCCACCGAGGACACCGCGTCCACGATGGTTAAAGTGTCGGTGTTTTGCGCTGTTTGTACAAGCTGGTGAATTTGAGCTTTGACTCCACTTCCCGTATCGACATGGCTAACAGCAAGTACCTGAAATGGCTTGGAATCTAGATGTACTTGAATCTCTTCCAGGGGCACTCGTTCACCTATGGGAGCTGTCAGCGATTCGACATTACGAGAGTAGCACTTGGCGACATGAACGAGTTCTTCACCAAAGAACCCATTATTTACGATAAGGATGTGATCCTTGGGTTCTATGAAATTCGCCAAGGCGACTTCCATCGCTAGTAAGCCACCGCCATTAAAAAGAACTGGTTGACATTCAGCTGCTCGAAATACTCCGCGTAATCCCTGTAACACTCGCCGGAAAATGGTAACAAATTGCGAATCCCGTGGATGTAACGGTTGGGCTGCAAGGGCTTTTAATACCTCAGGGTGGCAGGCTACTGGTCCAGGAACCATCATCAATGGGTGTGTTCTCACGATAAACACCAGTAACGGTTAGTGGCAAACTGGGATTTACATCACTCGTATTTGTCACTTCATTGTTAAAAGTTGCATACAGTACCTTCCAGAATTTTAATCGGTGCAAGGATTTTTGGTTGATAGATAGTATGACTAAATAGTTATACTATAGATATTCAACTTGGTGGCGTTTGTATGGGTGATATTAGTGTGTATCTTCGGTTGTGGGAGGAGTTGCGTCTGCATGGTAAAAAGACAATTGCACTAATTGATAAAGTGAATGGGTGGACGGTTCGTGTTAATGCCCAGGAATTTAGTGTGGAGGAGACGTTTAATCATGCGGTTAAGGCTATTTTTGAGGATGCGGGGAATTGGTTTTTGAGAGATTCAACGCGATTTAGACCAACACAATCTCATCAAAAAGATTTGGATCGAGCAATTAATCGCATGTTGAAGGCAATCAAAGCGTTTTCTGATAAAAAATTGAGGGAACCCTTCACATTTCAATGGGGTGAACAGACAACTGTTGAAGGGGCTATACGACAGAATCTTTTCCATGCGGTTGGACATTTTAGTCAAATTCGCAATTGGGTGGGAATCAATCAGCGGCAACAGAATGTAGAGGTGGCGAAAACATATCTTTAGACGAGCTTCTATCTAGCTGTAGGATGAACTCATTAGGAATGAAAAAAGAGAATACAGGAGGTCATGTGATTCTTAGAACGACATTACCTCCAATATTACAGATTCTAAGTTAGTAACGACGTCGACCACGGTC
>JABXGY010000009.1 GCA_016550395.1 archaeon
AGGGACCCGCAAAAAGTACCTCTTGTCTACCTTCACCTTTAATGACTGTCCAGAAGTTGAAGAGGAACACAACCGGGTCACTATTTCGCAGACCATTAAAAATGCGATCCCAAACTCTCATAGAACCGTAGTTTAATTTGTCATCATTGCCCCTCGTACCATTATATAAGAATTGCAGGTCTTCTTGGCTTCCGATAGTGATTATGTTATCAATCCATCTTGCTCCTTCGGGGTCTGCGTCTGGCTGAGTGAGAATTAGAGTGTCACCGACGAAGTTGACTTCTGCGATGTCATCAGGGGGTGTAGTTCCGAAGGTGACAACTAAGGTTGCTACACCAGCCACGCTTATCTTTAAGACGACCACTGCCTGGTTAGGCTCAAAACCTAGGGTGACAGTATTTTCGCATACACCTAAAGCGCCAGTCAAAACTGGTTCCGGACTAGTGATAGAAAAATCTTCTCCATTACTATAAACTATTGTTGCTCTGGCAAGAGCATTTGGTATCGGGGCTCCATCCAAATATGAAACTTCAACTGCATAGCTTAATTCGTCACCATTGATTGTTATCGGAGATTTACTTGATATTGGAGTTCCATCCACGTTTGTCACGTTGAATGGCGGAATTATCCTCAGACTGAATCCGTAGTTTTCTAGTTCAAGCAACTCCCGCACTCGATCGTATTCCAAATAATTCAGAGGATTTCCCACAACAAGTCTTTGAACCTTATCAGGATCTAAAGCATAAAACATTGAGTCTTCGACGCTTGCCAATCCAAACCTTTTAACACGAGGCTCGTTTATGTAAAATGGGTCCATCGACCCCCAGTTTGTGGGCTCCCCCAGGTCTAGCAGTAATGCGTTGAACACGTTTAGCGCCGTGTTTCTTAGCTGCTGTTGATCCACTGCTTGAAGATTTGTGAAGCTCATAGCGGGCAATACAACGACTGCTCCAACGAAAATCACTCCTACAACAAGAATTGCTACTATGTGGTCATAGATTTCGTTAACCATTTTCTTTAATCTCCACTTCCATATTTATGGAAGGCGCATCTATTAAGTCTTACTACACGTGATTTTATTATCGAATATTCCGCATCCCGGAATATTTCTAAAATCGACATATTACAGCACCAGTCTCATCCATACCTAATCCACGCGTAAAAACTAGTGCCATTTCGACTACAACCAGCAACAACGGTTCTCCCACTTTCTACGTAATTCCCCGCACTCACTTTCAAGCCTGGAGCAAGCCACGAATCCACCGCAATCGAAGGCCTATTCTTCAAATAAGCAGTTATTTTCGAAGCGTTTCCACCGCTCTCAACAATCTCCACAATATAGAGTGCATTCTCTACATCAGAAGGCAAATATACTAACTCCTTCTCCAAAGAGGCAGTGACATGATTGGTAGAATTAACCAGAAGATACAGATTCGTCATGGTGTTTGAAACATAATCAGTAATCTCCCTCAATTCTCTCTTCATCATCTCCGCGTCAATGTTGTTAACTACATTGGCATAGAAAAAAGGCATCACAAAAATCAATATCACCAAGCCCGTGGTGCAAATGACATGACTTATGGTTGGCGCTGGCAATTCACGTTCCTCCATTAAGGTGATATCGTTATTTCAGCGATAACAAAATTGAAAACAACCTTTTCACCGTCCAATGAAATAGTGGCTGTGTCGGATTCGTTTCCCAACTGGACATTTATATTGCATTGGCCACCAAGGACAGTATAGCCATTCCCTTCGGGACCGCCATAAGAGATTGTTGTTATGTTATAAGATTTTGCTGTTAAAACTAAATTGCCGGTGTATGTTGAGTGACTCGTTGTTTTCATCTTAATAATCCATATGTCCACGTAACTCACCTGTTGATCGCCTACACTAACTGTGGAAGTTTTCATGGTTCGAACTCTATAGTTCAAAATGACGTTAACCCAACCTGTTTCCTGCTCGACGAGTGCCCGACCAAAACTCTCGGTGCCCTTAGTTACTACAGTCTTGTTATCTCCCAATATATAGGAGTGGGATCCGCTCCCGCAGGTCACGTATCTCGTTGATGTACTGTATGTGGCTTGGCGTGTGTAGCGGGGATGGC
>JABXGY010000280.1 GCA_016550395.1 archaeon
TCAGGTGGTTCGATTCAAATCGCTGTTGTCGATTCCAAGGGCGTAGAAATCTCTCGCGAAAACCTATAACTAATTCCCGAATCACTCTAAGGTTCCGAAATTACATCACACAACAGGCATTTTTGGCCTGAATTTTGTAGTTGTTCTTACAAAGATATTCTAGAGTTGTTTTAGAAGGCTGTACCAGTCGTGTTACACCAGCTCGTATTGCAAGCAATTCGGTTTCCCGCCTGGTTGCTCCCCGAGGTCGCATACACCCTAGAGCAACCTCACTTCTTGGAAAAAGAAGTCGGGTAAGTGCACACACTTTCGCAACATCAAGAGGATTTGCTGGTGTACTAGCAGCCAATGATGTTCCTTGAGTTGGCATCAACGCAATTATAACGATCAACTGTGGTTGTAAAATAGATTTGATGAGTTTGAGGGCGGCGAGTTCACCCTTTAGTTGGCCATAATGAAGACCTACACAAATGTGTGGAGTAACTGGAATTTGGTATTGTTGGAGCGCTTTCAAAGTCATAATATAGTCTTCTAATGAGCGTTTAGAAAGCCCATAAATCTCATGAAGAGTAGTGATATCACCTACAATGTCAACTGAGGCACAATCAATCCCTGTTTCAGCCAGAAGTTTTGCATCTGAATAATTAAGGAAGCCTGTATGCACGTTGAGAAAAAGCTTAGATGTTTGTTTGATTTTTTTGAGAGTGGGAAGAAAGGGTGTGAGTGGAACGGTGCCCTCCGAATCACAACCACCACTAATTAAGCAGCCTACACCATTTCTTTGAGCTAATTCTTGGCAAAAAACTAGTAAATCATTTGGTTGCGTTAGAGAAATCATTTGGTGAAGAAAGTGTCCTCCACAATGTTGACAATTAAGTTGGCAGTGTTTTCCAGTAATGGAAATTGACGGAAAATAGGATCCAGGGTTATAAATCGTGATATAACGGTTAAACACCTGTTTAGTGATGTGTTGAGCTTGTTTAAACAATTCATCGAGTTCGGACCGAGGAGTAGTAAACCAGGATTTCAAGGAAGTTTCTAGTGTAGAAGAAGGAATCAATGTTGGAACCCCCGCTGAAAAGTCCATTCGGGTTTCGCATACCAAGAAGCAGCAATTTTACGAGCAGATTGGAGTTCTGCTTCGGTTAATCCTTCCTCATAAAACCTAGCAGGTAAGGCACCAGCCAAACCTTCGATTAAAGCCTCCTCAATTTGCCCAAAGGTAGGAGGCGTCCCGAGTTCATGTTGAAGTGATGTTAGACTATTTGCAGCCCTTTTCATTACTTCAGCATCAGCTTTGCTTTTATTTACTTTGAGCACTGCAAACATTCTAGTAAGGTCAAGTTGGCGTAAAATTGTGCCATGTTGTAAGAGGGTATTACCACGGCGTGATTGGGCGTTCCCAGAAATCTTCCGTTTTTTAACAAAAAGATTAGGACAGAAAGTTTCAGATCCTGAAGAAAATTTTGCTCGAATTCCAAGACGGTTGAGTCCTTTCAACAGTCCATTGCATAAATGTTGGTAGGTTTTGGTGATATCCTTTGGTAGTTGGGCATCATCAACGCGGCAAAGAATACTATATGTGAGCTCACCGTCAAAGTCGTGATATACTGCGCCCCCGCTTGAGATGCGACGGACGATATCAATATTGAGCATTTGACACGCGTTTAAATCTACTTCGTCTTCTAGATGTTGAAACCGTCCAATGGAGACTGCGGATGGATTCCAACGGTAAAATCGAATGGTGTTTGCAGCTGTATCCTTATGAAGGGCATCGAGTAATATATGATCAATGGCCATGTTTTCGAATGCGCTGAAGATCCCGGTTCGTATTAGTCGCCATAATTGTACCATGGTTTAGAGTAATCCTCCTAATTGTTTCTGAATTTCGTTAAGTCCTCGTGCGTCTGGTGGTGCTGGATGGTTATAAAGGGGTCCTCCGGGTTTTTCAGTAAAGAAGGGACGATTGCAGGAGGGGCAACCTGCAGTTTGAAAAGCTTCTCCATGAGTGATAATTGTGGTTAATACCTTATCTGGGAGTCCAAAGCTGCTTAGTTGATTTCGAGCATTGTATTGCATTTGTGCAGCGTGAGTTTTGTGATTTTGGATGAGATAGTGCGCTAATTGGATGCGTCTATAATGGTTGATATCGGGGCGATTATGGTTCTCTAACTTAGTTCCAGCTATTGGTGTGAATGGAAAAAGACCAATGGTTATGCCTTGATTTGTTAGTTTTTGAATTAAATTTACGGCTTGTTTTTCTGTTTCGCCCAGTCCAATGATGAGATGGGTAGTAGTTCGACCTGGTCCAAAAACCGATAGAACTGACTTAAGGGCTTGGAAGTGTTGATTCCACGTAAAAGGACCGTTGACACCTGTTCCTTTGATTTTGTTAAAAATGGTAGGGGTTATGGCATCGAGAGAGATAGCGATCCGATCGACACCTATATCGAAAAAGTTCTGTAGTTGTTTTTTTCCGATTGGGGGTAGAGCAAGCGAGAGGGGAATATGTGGAAGCTTCTGTGAGAAGGTTTCAGTAAGGTATCTTAGATCATCGATTAGACTCGGATAACAGGTTGTTTGAATACAAAGTCGTTGAAATTGTGCTTGGAATTTCTTCAATGAAAGGGCGTTAATAACCTGGTTGAGGGGAAACTTGGGCCAAGTGACCCGAGAGAGACGATTTGTTTTTGTTTCACTTCCAATAGCCTGTGCACAAAAAGCACAATTAGCAGTACAACGGTTTTTTGAGAAGGTCATTGTGTATGCAGTTGTGGGTAAAGCATCGAGTTTACAATGAACTAACTTTAGAACTGCTGCTGTACCCACAGAGACACGGATTAACCTTGACAAGAAGCTTACCTCATACTGGAAATTGTAACGCACTGATTGGGTTAATAACTAACCAGCAGTTACAATAAAAATTCGGTTTTCAGATTTTTAATAGTTCAGTAGTGATCAGATCGAATGTTGTTTCAGCCATTCTTAAAGGATGATTGGTTTATTGTGAGCAGAATTGTTTGAGTTGATGGTAAAAACTAAAGGCTCAGTCCCTTCTTGTTGTTGTGATTGGTGTTATTATGCGAATTCAAGGTCTGGAAGAAGAAGTGAAATCGGTAATCGATGTCGCTCGGCTTATGCTACTTGCTGCACGAACAGCTCCTAAAGGAAAGGGTGTCGATGATATCGAAACCATGATTCTCACAGGAAAGGAAAAAGATGCTGTTGCTAAGGAGATGCATAAGATAGCAAAAAGTCCAGATGACCACTGGACGCGGGATGCAAAAAATGTTGAAATATGTAATGCCTTAGTGTTGATTGGGTTAAAGGGTCCTAAGGCATTAGGTACTCAGTGCGGTGCATGCGGGTACGAAAATTGCGGACAGATGCTTAAAGCAGGACGAAAAGAGGGAAACTTCTTTGCAGGTCCTACTTGTATTATTAAAGCTCTCGATTTAGGCATCGCTATTGGTAGCGCGGTTAAAACGGCACAAATTCATAATGTAGATAATCGTGTATTCTTTCGTGCAGGAGTCGGAGCATATCGGCTTAATCTTATGCCTGACTCGACAATTATTATCGGCATTCCATTATCCGCTGGTGGAAAAAGCCCTTTCTTTGATCGTTAATATCAGCAGAAAAGTGGTAGCCCGGCGCGGATTCGAACCGCGGTCCCAAGGTGTCTCCACCGCATTACAGGAACGGATCCAGAGCCTCGGATGATTGACCACTACACTACCGGGCTTTCGCGCTGTAAGATTATGGTGAATTATTTAGTCTTTTTCTTTTTTGTTTTCTTCTTTTTCGTTGGTTGTGGGGTGGAGGACAGTGTCGGTTGAGGTTCTTCTATTCGACTAATTAAGAGACCTGAATCTAGGTAAATGAGGAATTTATGGTCCTCATGGAACACTTCAAAGGGTACTGGATACTGAGTGGCATCCTTCACTGCTTCCATTGTCACGTAAAAGACGGCACGTTGACCACAGATAGGACATTTGAGTGCTTTCCAATATTTTCGTGTTTGAGCTGCCATACTAGGGTTCACCAGTCATTTCATATTTTTTACAGCATTTGCGATGACAGGAGCTACGGAGACATGACTAATGGCTGATTGCACCGTATCAGTTCCAACAACCTCAATTGCGCCAGTTTGATATATGCGAACCAGAGCATTGAGAACTAATAGAGGATGTGTACAGGCAACGTAGATGTCTTTAGCGCCATTTTTCTTCAAAATATCTATGGCTTTAATGATTGTATTACCTGTGCTGATTATATCATCAACAATAAGGATGTCCCGATCTTTGATATCAAGACGTCGAGGTTTAATTTCGACAGTTTCAGCATCGAACCGCTTCTTTTCCAACGCATCATATTCAACTGAAAGGGTGTCGGCAGCGATTTTTGCCCATGCCCCTGCTTCAGCGTCGGGTCCAATTACTGCTGGATTATGCAGATCATATTTTGAGTCCATGTACTTAGCTAATTCAGCCATAGCGGTCAAATCTTGTAGAGGCACGGTGGTCAAGTCATCTTGATCAACGACTCGGTGACGATGAGAGTCTATTGTGAAAATATTATCTGCACCTGCAGCCTCAACAAGGCGACTAATCGTTTTGATGCTAACAGCTTCACCGGGTTTGAAACGTTCATCCTGGCGTGCGTAAGCAAAATAGGGAATAACCGCAATAACATGTTTTGCTTTTAGATCTTTGAGAGCGTCGAGCATAAGGAATAATTCAACAAGATAATGGTTGGGTTGATGTCCAAGCGATTGTACGACAATTACATTTTCTTTTTCAACGTTACCTAAGAATCGAAGATATGTTTCTCCATCTGGAAACCGCTTTACTTCCGTGTCGAGATATGTTGCGTTAAGATTTTGAGCAACTTTCCAAGCAAGTGTTTTGGACGGGCTTCCACTTGTGATAACAACCATAATCAGCTTTCCTCACATAGCGATGTTCCTTACCTCTAACCAGATACAAATAAGCTTAGTGGAAGCAAGGCTATCCGTATAGTGTGTTTAGATTACTTCGCAAGCATTTCCTCAAGCCAGAGAAGGAGGGCGCGTAGCGATTCAGAGGTTAGTCTTTGAGAGTAGATCTGCATTGCACCACTTGAATCCATTCGACACACAAGAGAGCGCCCGATATCGTCAATGATAGGTGTGACAAAACTAATTGCGTGAATATGCTCAGCGCTTTTTACGACTTCTTTATACAAATCTAATTTATTCAAATCCCGTGCGCGAATATTCACTTCCTCGAAATAGTTGCCGTTCATTTCAATATCTCGAAAGACAGCTCGAACAAGCTCACCAGGTCCACCTGGTGATGATTTTGTTAGAAACTGAATTACTTTCCGCATTGTAACTCGGTTTAAATCATAGCTAGATAACCGACCGGGATAGCCAAGAACTGCTGAAGATAATATCCAGGTTACGGCTTTGATTGCCCGTCTGGGAATATCCATGACAAAACAAAAACCAGTTTCAGGACGCCAAAGAATCTCAGAACTGGCAGTATATGTTAAGGTCCTATAACGTCGTTCTCGAGTAACATATTCAGGAATTCGCACCGTTCGATCATAAGTTAGATTCAATTCGATAAACTCTGAAGAGGCTTTCTGACATTGTAAGACAGCATTTGGAAGTAATTGACCTATTCGCCGACTACTTAAACGTCCTCGTGGACCTGCTGGTACTTCTGATTCTTCCTCAGCAAAGGCTGCGGCGGGTCCAATCAAATCTTCTATTGTAAATCGCATTTGTGTGAGTTTTCGAGTAACTGGTACAATCGCTCGAGTTTCAGTAATATGAAGTGCCTGCACCGAAATACCTCCAACCCCATCTCTTATGGTGTAACTTCTATATATTTAAAATAGAACTGATTTGAGTCGGGTTATTATCTCACTCCTAGAATGATGGAATAATTGAAAAAGAACGGTTGGAGGAGTAACTCTCGTATGGAGGCAATGCATTGGTGCCAGAAAAGAAGAAGGAAAAGCCAATTGTAATCACACCGGATGAGGGAGAACACCATCATGACCATGCACATGGTCATCATCATGGACATTCACATACTCCTACCAGTGAAACTGTGGATATTACGTTAGAAGAGAATTTCATGGAACGTAATAAAAAACTCGCTCGTGAGAATTTAGAATTTTTTGAAACCCACGGAATCCGAACTATCAACATTTTGGGGAGTGTTGGATCAGGAAAAACTTCGTTAGTTGAGACTATTTCACGAAAACTAGCCCATCGTCGAGATGAGATTCTTGTGATTGCAGGTGACGTCACAACCACCATTGATGCAGATCGAATTGCCCAACAGGGAGTTCGAACAATTCAAGTTAATACTGGTGTTGAGTGTCATCTTGACGCAAAGTTGATTCAAAAGGCTTTACAATCGGTTGATTTAGCTTCGACGAGGATACTGATTATTGAAAATGTTGGGAATCTGATATGCCCTGCAGATTTTCCCTTAGGCAGTCATCTTAGGCTTGTTGTTGTGAGTGTTACAGAGGGACCTTGGATGATTCAAAAACACCCTGTGATGTTTCATGAAGCCGATATTCTTGTAATTAATAAAATTGATTTGGCTGAAGTCATGGAAGTGGATGTTGACCAGCTCGAACGGGATGCCAAACAAATTAATCCCAAGCTTGTGGTGTTCCGTACTAGCATTAGAAAGGATATTGGCGTAGAAGCTGTTATTGAGCATTTAGGGTTTTAGGAGCACAACTGAACCTAGCTGGGTTATCCAAATCCTAGCATTTTTTCAAGACGTTGAGCGGTGCGCTTTAATTCAAGTAAGAGTGGTCCTAGCCTTGCATTTTCCTCTGTGATAAATAAAACAACGGCAAGCGGACCACTATATCTGAGAAGAATGTAGCCTTTATCACATTTCACATAAATGCTATCTAATTCACCCTTCTTGAGATTGTCTATAGCTGTTGATCCAATCGATAACATAGAGGAAGCTAAAGCTGCTAACTCGGCTTCCCCGATGTTCGCATCAACCGCACTAGCCATTGGAAGACCATCTGTAGAAACAACCGCCACTCCCCGAATTCCATCGACACTTTGTACAGCCTCTCTAAGAATCTGCATAATAGCTTCCATTGGATCTTCAGGAAGGTCCGGTTCGGTCATCGGCAACACGGATAACAGCGCTATATTGGAATTAAAACTTGATTCAAACCGCTAAAAACCTGCGCCTGCCTTCAGGTTTAGCTTATCCAGCCTAAATTCTTCAAAGTTGGTAATAACCGCTCCGTGATTGGTAATGCCACCATTATCCCAATCATGACCTGCATGAAATTTACAGGTAATTCAGCTATTGCTGCTGTACCAAAAATCATCAATTCATAAAGGAAATATCCACTAATCATTACTATCCCACCTAGAAGCATTGCAAATACATTCCAAGCAGCTTTAGGCTCATATCTGACTGTAATGAAAACGGTCATTGATCCAAGAACTCCGGCTAGAATAAACCACACCCAAGAGGGAAGAAAGAATGGAATTTGCCACCAAGGTACTTCAGGGCCACCAATAAATTCTATCTCTCCACTAAATCGTAACACACCAATAACCGCTAGACAAATTGCCAATCCTATACCTAAACCCATTCCAAGATACCTCAGTTGTTTTGGCGCCAATCGGTCGCGAAAAGCAAAGCTCAAATATCCAACAAGAAATCCTTCTATTCCTTTGATTACTAAAGTGCCAGGAGCATATATCACATATCCAGTGGCAAGATCAGCTGTCATCGATCCAATCCCTCCAGCCAATCCACCAATAATTGGACCAAACAAAAGAGCTGAAATGTAGACCCCCACCTCGCCGAGGTTAAAGTACCCTTGGGTCGCGGGGACAGCAATCTGAAAAGAAATTGTCAATACAGCAATTAATGCTGCCATTATAGCAGTAATTGAGATAAGAAGAGATTTAGGCATTTGAGGAAGGAAAATTGAAGACTCCTTCATATGCTTCACTTCTACATTGTACAAGACAGTCTAGCCTTATACGTATCTTGGTCCACCTCGTGAAGGTAACATTACTTGAATATTGTTGGATGGAAAAATTTCAGTCAACGAGTTCACAACGGAGGTAATGTCATTAACATCCACAAGGGCGTGAAAGGCATCTCCAATCATATTTTGGGTCGCGCCTAAGGCCCCAGCCTCAACAACTATGTCTAAAACCGTAGCAAGCCGTTTGGAAAGAAACCCAGCTTTCTTGGCAAAATCCCGACATAAGTCCATAAAATACACGGGATTAGGATCTTCCAAAAATTGATCCAACACGCGTTGAGCTTCACGATTCACTACTCGTAAGGCTTTCTTAGAGAAAATAATGTCTTCTTTAGAAATTGGTGCGAAACTAGCCGTTACTATTCGATGGGATGGTTCTAGTGGTACCCAATCTACTCGGTCATAACCTGGAGCTCCAGGCTCTAAGATTAGAATTGCACCACCACGAATTACACCACTAACACTACCCAATCCAGTAGCACTTCGTATTTCAGCAATATGAGCAAGTTGTCCAATTTGATTTAAGGTCAAATGAATACTCAATGCTTTAGAGAGGGCCATAGCAGTGCTTACTGCACCCGCTGCACTAGCTCCATATCCAGCACCAATGGGAACTTCGACAGCATGATCAACAGAGATATGATATTTCGCATCCACTTTCTCCAATAGAAGTGAACACACTTCGCGTGTAACTTTAGCTCCCGGTGCATTTTGATTATTTATCCTAACAGCGATTTGTGATTTCGAAGCTGGACTTACTGTGATTTTTGTAGTTACTCCTTTGTCAATGATAAAGCCCCCACCTCTGGCTCCGATATGGCATATCTCACCAAAACTTTGAGGTATTGGACTAGTGGTAACAGCTTGAAAGAAGCTTGAAATTCCTGCGGGGCAAAACGCACTTATTGATTTCATAATGTGAAGGTTCCTTTACCAATTGATATTAACTAGATACCTCACTAGGTAGCCCTTTTTCCATTTACTTATGAAATTTAAATTCTTTAAATATCGTGTACAAAATATTTATTTTCTTATTTCACACCACGCGTCTTACTCTAACGGAGTTAGACTGTGTTTTACGGCAGGCATTGTGATGAAAGCTAAAGCATTCTCTCCGGGGCACATCACTGGATTCTTCCAAATCTGTGACAAGCCTAATAACCCATTAAAGAAAGGATCGCGAGGAGCAGGCGTATCAGTGAGTCGAGGAGTTACTACTAATGTCGAGGTATCACGAACACCGAGGACTAGCGTTTCCGTTAGAATTAATGGCTGCATAACCAAATCGGCTATTGTATCGCAGGGTGTAATTAAACGATTTTTAGAATTGACACCTTCGAAAAGTTTTGATATTCAGGTTATCCATGACGTCGCATTACCAATTGGGTATGGTTTTGGAACTAGTGGCGCAGCAGCTCTGAGTTTATCTTTAGCTTTGAATAAGGCATTAAATCTAGATCTATCGCGTACAGAGGTTGCACAGATAGCACATACCGTCGAAGTCGAGTCGAAAACAGGCCTAGGGACCGTCATTGCGGAAAATGTGGGTGGTATTGAAATCCGAGTTACCGCGGGAGGACCAGACATTGGGCGCGTTGAAATCTTACCTGCAAGTGGAGATTACATGGTTGTGTGTCTCCCCTTTGGTCCGATTTCAACTGCTCAACACCTAGAAGACCGAAAGGTAAGACAGCGCATAAATGAACACGGAGATCTATTGACAGAAGCCTTACGAAGTCATCCTACGGTAGAGAATTTTTTACAATATTCACGTGACTTTGCTGAGCACATTGGAATTATCACTAAACGTGTTAATTCCGTTCTTAGGGAAACGGATAAAGCAGGGTTTACCTGTAGCACAGCGATTTTTGGTGAGAATGTCTTTTCACTTGTTTTCCCAGATCAAGTTCAAGAAATTAGCACAATTTTTGATCGGTTTAAAACATCGGACCAAGACGTTTTGATTATGAGCGTTGATTGTGAAGGAGCGAGATTATTAGATGAATATCCATGAAGTTTCACCTAAGCACCCACGGGCTACTTCGTTGCGGATTCGAGCGCAACTGGTTCAAGGCTTTGAAACTGGCGTAACTTCGCTTTTTGGATTGTTTGCCCATGGACGGGGCGAAGCTTTCGACTACCTCATTGGTGAAATAACCACAGAAAATGCTCGAAAAGCAATCCGTGTGGCTGCTGCCTGTTTGTTGTTAGCTCAAAATCCGGTTCTGTCGGTGAATGGGAATGTTGCCGCACTTGTTCCGAAGGAGTTAGTAAAACTAGCAAAGATTTCAGGTGCAAAATTGGAAATTAACTTGTATCACCGCTCTAAAAAACGAGAAGATGCTATTGTCAAGGTGCTCCAAAGCGCAGGTGCTAAGGAAATCTATGGAATAAATACGAAGTTTCATGAGACGATTCCTGAAATATACAGTAATCGAAGGGTGGTTGACCATCGGGGATTGTTTATTGCGGATTCCGTTTTTGTTCCCCTCGAGGATGGTGACCGAACAGAAGGTTTAGTAAAACTTGGTAAGCAAGTGATTACCGTTGATTTGAATCCATTATCACGCACAGCGCAAATGGCAACA
>JABXGY010000281.1 GCA_016550395.1 archaeon
ACGCTAGCATCCGGATTTGTGTAGGTAATGAATCCGGCGCTTTCGGTTAACCCGAAACCGGAACCTATGCGCGGAGCCATGGTGGATAGTTGTTCCAGGAAAGGTTTGCTGACAGCTTGCCCCGCGTATATCGCGAATTTCAGGGTTGAGAGGTCATAATCTTTGTAATTGGGGAGCCGCCATTGCATAGCAAAGAGTGCAGGAATCTGCCCAAGGATGGTAACCTTGTACTTTTGTATAGCATCTAAGGTTTTTTCAGCGTCGAAGATATGAAGGATGACGCTGGTTCCACCTTTGTAAATTGTTGTGGCGAGTTGTTCAGTAACACAGCCCACATGACTGGGTGGAAGGTTAACACACATCACATCTTCAGGCAGCATATCAAAGCCGACTGCTAATCCGATATTTTGAACAAGAATGTTCTTGTGGTTGAGTAATGCCGCTTTAGGATACCCTGTTGAACCGGTTGTGAAAATGATGAGACAAGGATCCTGTTTTTCTACGGCGTCCTGTGCCTTTTCCACGACACCTGTTGAGAAGGATTTCATGAAAACTTCTGTGATATCTTTGGTGAATTCGCTGATACCGACAGCACCATCCATGATGAGATCTTCTTCTGGTTGGAACTGCACCCAAAATTTCGTGCTCTTTTTGTGTTTCTTCATCACTTCAGCAATCATCGGTCGAAAATCAATACGCTCAGTTTTCCCAAGGAAAAAATATGCTTTGGGATGGATTTTGTCAAAATTGCGGATGATTTCTTGTGCTTTCAGCCGTAAATCCAGTGGTGCGAAAATGACGCCTATGCGGTAGCAGGCATACATCAGATAGATATGCTCTTTTAGTAAGGGAAGCGAAGTGGCAACGATATCACCTTTTTTGAGACCAATATCTAACAGCTTAGCTGCAAAGGCTTTGGAAGACATCATGAACTCAGTCCAGTTCACTTCTTTTCCAGTATCATATTCGATAATTGCCCAAGCATTGCCCTTCTCAGCGGCATGTTTGTCAACATAATCAAATAACCGAGGTAATAACGCCTCATATTGCCTCTTGGCTTCTTCATCTTTCGTGGGATCATGCATCAACTATCACCTAATATAACAAAATCGTCAAACTGTTCCTAATTGAGTGGGGGTGAGCTAAATACCTTATTTTCCCAGGGATTTCTCATAATCACTGAGCAGCTGATCAGGATTGCCTTTCAGTTGATACTGGATATTGAACCGCTTAGCGATTTGTACGAGGGCTTGGTTCTCAGACTTCCAATCATAGAAATTCGCTAAATCCTCCTCGAGTTTCAGAACATCAGAGTATGACAAATCTAGCGCATTCGATGCTGCTAGTTTGATGCTCTTAATTATTGCACTATTTTTCTGCGTTAATCTATTTGCTATTTCTTTGGTTCGCGATTGCAATTGAGATTGATTGCTAACGATTTCATCGACAAGATTAGCTTGCAATGCTTGATCAGGAGAAAGGGGTTCACCCAGCATGAAAATTCGTTTTGTCCATCCAATACCACATACCCGAGTAAAGATAGCCATAGCTGTTCCTCCAGGAAATACTGGAATGTTGATTTCGGGCATTTGGATATGTGCGTGTTCATCCATCAGTCGGTAATCGGCTGCAGCAGCGAAGAGTCCGCCCATGCCCATGGCTCGCCCATTGATAGCTACGATCGTGGGTTTTCCATAATAAATGAGGGTGGCAATATCTCCAGCAGTATTGCCGATATTGACAATCGCTCCAGGACCCATTGGAGCAGCGGCGGTGATATCGATGCCTGTGGTAAAATCACGATCGCCCGAACCGGTTAGTGTTATTACTTTGACATCTGGATCAGATTGAGCCTGTAAGAACGCCTTCCGTAGCGCAACGATGGTTGGAGGATCTAGACTATTGGCACGCTTTGGTCGATTAAGGGTGAGGGCTAGAATAGAGTTTTCTATTTTTTCGTGCAGGCTCAAATAATTCCCATCTCCTACTCCCATTCAATGCGGTCACATTCAAGTGTACGAAGTGCATAGGCCAATTCACCGATATGGAAATTACTATGGCGCAGTAAATAGACATACTTCTCATAGATGCCAGAAAACCAATGAAAGCCATCCTTCTTCAAGAGATCCTCATCGGATAAAGCTTTGAGTTGCTTGGTGATGCGCCATTTCATTTCACCGAGGTATTTGATGACTTCCTTTTTTGTTATTAGTTTCGCTGCTTTCTTAAGGCTCATTTCTTCCTTCCAGTTGACCTGGCCTAAATGTTTCCCCCACTGCATTCCCTCAGGGGTATCTCGAGCATAGAACTCGGAAGTTTCGATGATATGATAAATGCGTAGGGAGTAAAACCATTTATCCCGTCCATGGTGCCATTCACCATCTGGGATCTTCTCAATACCCTGCATAAGCATGGTCCACATTCCGTGAAATTGTCGGGCTAGCCCAAAGGCGAACGGGCTTTTGAATTCACTCTCTTTGAGTTTAGACACAGATAACACCGGAAGAGCTATTGGAACTCAGACCCTTTAAATTTATAATGACTCGGAACTGTGAGCGAGTCCTCATGTCTGCTAGACACCACTTCTTTGCCATCCTTTTCCTCCCTTTCACAGTCACCATTATTGTTCCGATAATCTTACTACTGCTTTCAATCTGGTCAAGAATATCCTGGCTATTCATCTACCCCTTCAATCTCCTGACCCTAATTCTGGGAGTAATACCCATCGTAGTTGGACTTATCACTCAATACAAAACTAATCGAACCTTTGCTCAGATAGGGAAAGGCACCCTCGCTCCATGGGCTCCCACCCAACATTTCGTCGCTGTTGGGCTCTACCGGTATGTTCGGAATCCGATGATACTAGGCGTGCTGCTAACACTTTTAGGGGAAGCTATTCTCTTTGGAGCTACCCTCATTTTTCTCTGGTTCATTATTTTTTGGATTATGAACCATATCTGGTTTGTCCGGAGGGAAGAACCCGACTTAGAACGACGATTTGGAAACAAATACCGAGAGTACAAGCAGAATGTACCACGATGGATTCCTCGTCGAAACCCCTGGCTTCCAAAATCAACTGATAGGTAGCAATCAATTAGTAAAAATCCAGCACATTATGGTAGGAAAACTAAGTTCAGCCACTGGTTTCTTCAGTCAATTGGCTAGCTTCTAATATGACTCTTGATTTGCTTACTTCTTCATGAGTTTGTGCTGGTATCTCAGCAGGAATGGGGAGTTCAGGGATACCAGCCCTAGGAATTTCTGGTATTTCATCTTCGACCTCACGAAGAACCTCTTCAATAGACTCGTCTTTGGGAATCGGATGTTGGAATCCCTTACGAACAAGAACTGCTCCAGTTAATGCAACAGCAGCAGCTATAGCAAAAACCAAAGGAAAACCGACGAAGGGTAATAATTGACTGATTATAAAAATCAGTGGAATTGAAAGGAGAAATGCAACAGTTGGACGGAGGCTATACATACAGTTACGGATGCGATTAGGAAACACATCTAACATGACTCGTCCATTTAGCACTTCTGTTATTCGACCAATAGTATCTGTACCAACGAATAGAACCCAGATCAAAACTATTGGCACAATAGAAGCAAGTGGTAGGATCATAAAGGGCATTGTCGTGAACGGGATATATACGGTGATGAACTGAACGAGACCAACTGGTGGTGGAAAAATAATGGGAATAGCCATCAGTCCCATGAAGAAGGCAAAACTGCCAAATTGGATTAAGCGTAGCCTGGGAATCCACTTCACTAGATCAAAGCGCTGAGAGACAACTCCACTTCGTTCAGCTGAAATCACCATGGGAGCAAACATTGATGTTCGAAACGTTGAGACAGCAACATCACTGAGTAGGTAACTGAAATAAAGTGGGAAGAGGAGAATTTCCCACCAAACAATACCAATCGCCCACAACAGCATCTCACCTGCCATTGTGAAGGTAACAAATTTCGATGAGCCCATGAAACGAACACCGTCTTTGAGGAGCCTGCCATATTCTCGGAAGCCGGTCCGCTGTTCTTCTTGTTTTCGAACTCCAGGAAGATCTCGAATGAAAATCAAGGCTAGCACTGCAAGAAAGATGAAAATAATAGATTGTATTTGGAAAACCCAACTTCGACCTTGTAACAATGCAAGGAAGCTGCCTGGGATAAGAACTAGCGTAGAGATAAGTTGAAAGACCATTCCGGCTCGTGACCAGAATACTCCGTATTGTTTTCGTTCCGTATCATTGGGCATGGCAACACGGTAGTTATTATCAAACCAAGCGGGCATCGCACCACTCTCCTGAGAGGCACCCAGACCCATAAGGGCATAAATAATAATGAAAATCCAGAAGGGCACAGCCACACCTGAGGTAGCAATAGCCGTAAGCCAAAATGAAATACTGTAACAGATTAATGCAGAGGCTATGATCCAGCGTTGCCCAATCCAATCACCAATTGCTCCAGTAGGATAATCTAACAGCGTTTGAACTACAATTCGAATAATGACCAGGAGCCCCACCATTGCCATCCCGACTAAATAGTCGCCTCCACCGAGGGTTTCAGCAATGGATATCATCCAAAAAGTGGTGGAAATTTGAAAAGCAATGGACCATGCAGAGCCTAGGAGTAAGACCACGGAGGCTAACCGGGTTGCCTTTGGTGACGGTTCAGTAAACCCTAGCATCCGGCTATATCGGCTCATGCAATTTCACCAATAATTTTTGTTTGATCCTGATTCATTGACCTCAGCTGAATGATTATATTAAAGGAGGACTCACACAACGAGGTCACAGATTGTGACTAGCAGATCGTTTTAGTTGATTTTATTAAACGTCCTATTAGTCTCAATTAATGAGAATATACTCTTGTACTATGATATAAAACTTTCCGTCAAAAGATTAATTTTATCCACCAATGAGACCAATAAAACAGAGCATTAGACATTAAAATTTCATGCGCTTTACCACAGCTCCTTGAAAAAGATGGCTGATGAGTATGACCAAAAAAATTACCCTAGAGGAATGTACAAAACAGGTGCGCCGTATGGGCAACCTCTTTGGGCTCTTATATTATCACTTTGCTAAAACACTCATTAATGAATTGGGAGATAAGAGTGGAAAGGAGTTGATCCTGAAAGCTGTTTATAGTTATGGTGTTGAGCGGGGCCAGGTTATTCGCGAGAAGGTATTAGCTGCTGGTTTGGATTTAACGCTCGAAAACTTCTTTAAGTTTCAACGGTTGCCTTCATTGGGTTGGGAAGCCGATGAAGAAGGTGTGACCTACTGTTGTTATGCGGAGCCTTGGATTCAACGGGACAAAC
>JABXGY010000036.1 GCA_016550395.1 archaeon
GCCTTCAGTTGGGTAGGGATATTTCCTGCAGTGGGAATTAAACTAACATCGGTATATAAACAGGGAACTACGATGGGGTCTAGTTTTCGGGCATAATCAGCTATGTCAGTTGTTGGAAAGACTTCTTTTCCAGGTTCTACAACACCGGGACTTAGCATGTGCTCCACAAAACGAAGCGCCAGTGGATTAACAAGTTCTACAAAAGCTGATTCTTGAGCTTTAGAGATTTCATCAGCACCATCTACTGTGGAGGGCACCATTCCTTCAACATCAGTGACTTTTGCGACGTCAATCTGTAACTGGCGTTGTAGGAAGTCCGCGACTTCTCCTTCGCGCCATGCTAGAATCCGTCGCAACATTGCACGGTTACTTAGGAGACAAACAAGATCAGCTCCACGATCCTCGAGTTGACCACGGAGAAGTTTGGAGAGAGACCACATAGTATTGAGAGCTTCTGAGGTTTGATCTTTGAAGGGAAGAACGGTAAACACATAAACAAAGATTCGACGCCCCTCTTCCTCCTGAAAGCGTTCTTTGAGTATTTCAATTAGAGCTGGAGCACCACCACAGCCAGTGCCGCCTCCAGAAGAAGTGAAGATCACGAATCCTGAGACGCCTTCAAAACCAAGCTGAGTTAGTTGGCCCATTATTACCTCTTTGAAATCATGGACGTAATTATAACCGTCAGTAAAGTTACCACCACAACCAATATCTGAAGCACCGTAAAGTAGCGTGTTTTCTTTGGGGATTCCGTACTTTTGACGTAATTTTAGAATATCTGAGCGATCAGTATTCATGCAAAGATAGCCACGAATACGAGGTGGTAACATTCGTTCACGAGCCTGTTTGAGATAGGCACCAACGAGATTACTTCCGCATTCACCAATTCCAATGGCAAATATTTCTGCTATCCGGGGAGCATCATCTGTTGCTTCCATAGTTATTCAACTCTATTTCTTCTTGGTTTTTGTACTCTTTTCAGACATTACAGCTGCTAATTCTCGAGCAGCCCAAACGAGGTAGTTTGCGGTGTCTTCTCTAGTATATGTTTCTCGAATTCGTTTTTCGATTTCGTTGAGCTGTCGGTTTCGTTCAGCTTTCGGTGCTGCGGGATTATAATCAGCAAGAAATACCCGAAGCGCCTTGTGCCATTCATCAAGTTCCTTAATTTTGTCCAACCATTGTGATTCTAAATCACGAATAGTTGTGAAAATATTAATCGCTTCTGGCAATGAATTTGCCGTTTCTAGCTTTTCTCGTAGATTTTGAAGTGTATCCAATGGAAAAATGATTTTACTGAATTCGCGAGGTCTAGCGTCATAAACCCGTCTAATTGTAGAATAATATTCAGTTGTGTTTTCCAGTAGCCCTTCGAAGGCTTTAGCAGTTTTTTGCTCCATATTACGGAGGATGTCTAATACACTTTTTTGAGCTTCAACTAATGCCATACAAATTTCTAAAACCGTAGTAACCTGTTCGGTTTCTAACGCATCAGGCACTCGGGCAAGGAGTTCTTTCAACTTAATTACTATTTCAGCCTGTCCATGCCGTTCGAGAAGATCTGTTACTGAATTCAGATTACGCCAAACTTCATTCGCTTTGGCTCGTAAATCCTTGAGTAACTTAGCTTCGGTAAGGAGTTCACGTAGTTCATCGAATCGATCGGGAAGATCTTCAATTGTCGCAGGCAATTTATCCTGGAGTTTCACACATTTTTTCACATAGGCATCTGCGTTAATTCCAAGAGTTGCAGCAACAGTGGTCAGTTCTGAATATGCTTTTATCTGTTCATTGAGGGTTTGGTTGAAATATCCCACAATACGTTTTTCGAAAAGTTCAACAATATGATGCGCTTTTCGGATAGCTTCTTCATATGTCTCACTAGCAGGCACGATGGTGGTTAATTCCTGGATTGCCGATTGAACTTCGGGGGGGATAGTTAAATTCATTCCGAGAAGCTTTGACACTGCCAACCGTAGTTTAAGGTCTAAACGGTACTTGAGGTTCTCAATAGCATCTTGAGCTTTGTATAGAGCATCGCCCTGGGCTTCCCGAGCCATTTCCTCTATTTCTTCAAAACTTGTGCTGGCACGGATTTGCGTAATAGCGCCTTCAAGAAATTCTTCCATAGTTTTGAAGGATTCACGATATGTGGGTTTAATGACCTGAATTTCGGCTAAAAGAGCGTTTAATTCGCGTTCCCAAGCTTTCCGGAAGAGATCGATTCGATTTTCCACATGTTTGCGAAGCCGGGAATAAGCTTCAACAAGCTCAGTAAAAGTAATATCAGAACTGCGAACAGGAGCTGGAGCTGCGCCCATAGTGGTTTTGTCTAATATTGTTGTAGCTGTCTCAGATATACGGGTCAGTAGTGCCTCTTGGGTTCTAATTTCTGCGAGAAGCCTACCATGTTCGTCGATGATTCGTGCAGCAACTTCAGAATACCCCTTCACGAGAACTTTAAGCTCACCTTTCTGAACTTTTTTCGAGGTGCTCTTCACAAATTTATCCAGTTCTTTTGAATGGGGAAGGACATCCCGTTTAACAGCCCGAGTGAGGTCATCAATAATTCGCATGGTTTCGCTTCGGATAGCGGTTTCCACGTTTGTCTGATATGCTTGTAAGCGTTCATAACTAGCAATTAAAGTGGCCAGATCTGCATCTTTCGGGATTTCAGGGGGTTGAGGTGGAAGAAACGTCGCCTCATTTGAAATATTGGCGCTAGCTAGGGTTCTGTTCAATTCATGCTCAAATTCAAGAATCTGACTACGAATTTCGCTTGAGGCTTTGAGTATCTGACCATCATATTGTTGGACTAAGCCAAGTAATGTGGTAAGACTAGAATCATCTTTTATTTGTTTTTTAATGGCTTCTAATGATGTTGATATGGCCATTGGAACGTTTAGCTGCAGGCTACGTGCGGTTTCTAATAGAGAAATGGTTGATTCAATGCTGCTTTCTAATTTTGCCTGTAGGGTGTCCACCACTTCTCCTCGTCTACTTGTCAGATATTCATGTTCTTTACGTAGTGTTTGGCGCATCTCGAATAGATCAGTGATATTATTTACTTGAATGGATTCACGTTCAGCACTGAGAGAAACATCGCTGGTATCAATTCCAACAAAACGATCATAGGTTTTTATCAAAGCGCGATTCTGTTCAAGCATATCATTAGTCTGCTTCAGTAATGCATCACGAAGTTGTTTAGAAATTCCTTCAAGATTTGACACAAACCGTCCTAATACTGGGAGAACTACTGAAAATCCTCCTTGAGTAGACGGAAAAGAGAGTTTATTCAAATCACGACCTAACTTGAGATCGAAAGTCATAATTGTGGCTTTTAACTCTTCAAGTTCAGTCATGTAAGTTCGTAGGAGGCCAATATGAAGCTGTAATGCACGAGATAGATTACTCTCGATTTTAGGAAGCCCTTCTTGAATTTGTTTATTCAAACGGCGTTTCTTTGGACTTAACGACCAGCTAGTCTTTGCATCTCTATCAAAACCTTCAAGAGTCACTAATTCGCGACCAACATCCTCAAGAGCTGTTTCCGGCTCGGATGGCAGAACACCCATAATAGTCCTACATTTCGAGTTGATATCCTTGAGTGTTGAATAGTATTTTCGTAACTCTGCTAATGATGCAGTCACTTTCGAACCCCCAGGGTAAGTAGCTTACACTCACCGGTCTAGAAACATTGGAAAGTTAGTTCTTAACTCTTTTGAGCCAAACCAAATTAAGGAACAAGAGCTAAATTAAAGCCAACGTTCATTTTTCATAATTAATTACTATACACACCATCGACGAACAAATATGGAACTTTGCATTATGACTATCCCGAAAAAAATAATGATGGTCCGAAAAAAACTGATTAAAGCCGGAAGAATCGCCTCAGAGGCATTAGCCTTTACTTGTGGATTAGTGAAGACAAATGCATCTCTGTTAGATATAGTCGAAGCTGGTGAAGCCAAAATCAAGGAACTAGGAGGGCAACCTGCTTTTCCCATCAATATCTCACTGAATCACCACGCGGCACACTACACACCTAGCCTAGAGGATGACACAACCATACCTGAACACGCTCTTGTGAAGGTTGACTTGGGTGCTCATATTGATGGATATATTGCAGATAATGCCCATACTGTTTTGATCGGTGATGATGAAAAACTACATATGCTCATCCAATCTGCTGAAGCAGGATTACAAGCAGCAATTCATACAATTCGAGCAGGTCTTCGTGTCTGGAACGTTTCCAAAGCAATTGCAGCGGCCATGCGCCAGCTAAAAACTCGTCCTATTGAAAATTTGACTGGACATAGTATTGAGATGTTTAATCTCCATGCAGGAATATCCGTACCAGCAGTAGCCCGCTCAAGTGAACGATTCGCTTCACCACGCTTTAAAGAGCACATGGTTGTGGCCATTGAACCCTTTGCCACGTATAGTCAGAATCCCCGTGTGGAGAATCTTGAACCTGGTCACATCTTTGGGTTTACCCGAGCCCGAAACCCAAGCAATGCAAAACTTAGGTCACTCTTTAGTCAAATGAAGGCAAAATTCGCTCAATTACCATTCGCATCAAGATGGATGGCAGAGTTAATACCCACGGATCAAATATCCCTCACTCTTGATAGTCTTCAAAAAGAAAGGTGCATTCATAATTATCCATTATTGGGATTACGAGATCGAAGTTTCATTGCTCAGGCAGAACATACTGTGATTGTTAAACGGAACGGGTGTATCGTAACCACTAAGCGAGACAAGAAATGAGGATAATGATATGGATTATGTCAGTTTGCTTCAACAACTTGTTGCTTTCCCAACAGTAAATAATCCTGCTCAAGATATAAGCCCCACTCGCGAATGCCCTGAATTCCTAGAAAAACAATTAACAAAGCAGGGGCTCAATGCTCAGATTCTAAAGCAAAAGGGCTTTTTTTCTGTGCTTGCCACTCATGGAACTGGACGTCCGGTAACCCTTTTTCTTGCACACTTTGATGTAGTTCCAATTGGTCAAGGCTGGAACAGCGATCCCTTCGAACTCACCATTCGAAACGAGATGGGATATGGTCGTGGTACGGCGGATGACAAGGGAAACGTTGTTGCCTTATTACTCACAGCTGAAGCTCTCGCAAAAAAGGATATACCTGGAACCATAGCATTTGCTATGACAGGTGATGAAGAAATTGGTGGAGCAAATGGTGCCACGATAGTGCGAAAAACCCTTGAGAAGGAAAACTTGTTTCCCAATTACTTAATCACTGCTGATGGCGTAGGAATGCAGATTGTTACCAGACGCCGTAACACCTGTGGAATCACTATCTCAGTACCTAAAGTAGAAGGAACCTGCCAGGGAACTCCTGAAAAGCATCAGTTTACCACCAAGTACGTGGGACGCCAATCTCGTCATTCTGCTTACTTTTTGCCTGGTGTTGATCGCCACGCCCTTCTTTCAGCCTCAAGTTTTTTGCTCCACCATCCCCAAATTAAAGTTTCACGAGTAACCGGTGGTTTTGTTAAAAGTAATGTTGTTCCAGATTGGTTTGAAATAGACGGACTAAATCTTGCTAACATGGCTGATCCCCAGGAACTTCCTTGTGATGTAAATCTCACACGCTTAATACAGATGCTTCTTCCACTTTCTCGCATTCAATTTCCAACAAGACTAAGCGACTATGGAATAACCTTATGTCCAAATCTCCTCTATGAAAAGAAGAAGCGATGGGAAGTTTATTTTGATGGACGGGCAATGACTACCGATACCGAAGCCGTAGAAGCAGCAATAGAAGCAATTCTCAACGAAAAATTCC
>JABXGY010000282.1 GCA_016550395.1 archaeon
CATCGATAGGGCAAGAAGATCAGCATTTTGTTGTTTGATAGCTTGAATGATGTCAGGTATCAGAGTATTAGCACCAGTGAATAAGGTATTCCAACCACTTAGTTCAAAAAAGTCTGATAACCTGCGGATTCCACTAACCTCAACTTCACTAGTTAGTATTCTGGTGATCCAAGTGCAATCGTTTCTACAATATTCTTTAACTTCACGATATTAAGTGGTTTCTCGGGGTTTAGCGCTTGCCATCCATCTGATTTTTTCAATCCATGTGCAGCAAGGAAATTAGTTGATAATTGTTTAGATCCAACTTCAGCCATTCGCTTGATGGCTTTTTCTCTTTCAGTGGAATCACTCACAACTTCGAGTTCCCCTCTGAATACAACGAAACAATATTGGTGGAGATCGGGTTTGTAAGTTTCGATTTCCACAGCAACGCGATTATCGTGTTCGATTAGTTTCATCTTTTTCCCATAGCGTGTGAAATGGAAATAGAGGGTTCCGTCGATGTAAGCATATTGAAAAGGAGCCATATATGGGTGATCCTCTCCTCGAAACGCAATGCGACAAATCACCTGATTCTTTAAAAGCTCCTCAACCATTTTGCGTTCCATTTTTGGTAACTTGACAATCGACATCTTGTTTACCCCATACATACTTGAGGAATGCGTTCTCTCATATATTCGATACGGATTCATTATCAGTGACTCGAAAAATGGGCAAAGCATATGAAAAATCCCTATTCATTTTTCGCCGAGATATACGACTAACTGATAACTCCGCGTTAATTAACGCACTAGCCAATTCACAACAAGTTCTTCCATGCTTCATCTTCGATCCCAGGCTCCTTGAACAAATACCACGGCACACCAATGCAATACAATTTCTGACCAAAGCATTGATTGATTTAAATAATCAACTTCGACAACAAAATAGTCAACTCCTCTTTGTGAAAGGTATCCCTGAAGAAATTATCCCAGAACTGCTCTCAACACATAATATTGACGCTGTTTTCATAAACCGTGATTACTCACCCTTTAGTCGACGCAGAGATGCTCATATCAAGAATATTTGTAAAACAATAAGAATCCAATTCCAACAATTCAGTGATTCGCTTCTCAATGAACCCGAGATGATCCGAACAGCCAGCAACACACCATACAAGATTTTTACACCCTTTTTTCGAAAGGCATCTGAATTCTCAATTGCTCCACCCAAAGAAAATCCATACAAAAATTATCTAAGAATCAAACACAAACATGAAGAACCAGTCAACAGATTGCTCAAAAAAATCCAAACACGAACCAATGAATCCCTAATTGTCGAGAGTACAAGAGCAGCATGTCTTGACATTCTCTCTAATCTAAGTGATTACAAAAATTATGAGACAAGCAAGGACCTCCCCAGCAAACATGGTACCACCCGACTATCATCTTACATCAGATTTGGAATCTGTTCGATTCGCGAAGTCCATTCAGCTATTACTAACCAACTAGGTACCACTCATCCATTAATACGCCAACTATATTGGCGAGACTTCTACACTCACATCGCCTATCATTATCCCCACATATTCAAGCACGCCTTTAAACCACGATTTGAAAACATTCAATGGAACTATGATAAGGAGTTATTCAAAACATGGTGTGAAGGAAAAACTGGATTCCCTATCGTAGATGCAGGGATGCGCGAACTTAATACTACTGGCTGGATGCATAACCGTGTTCGAATGATTGTAGCCTCATTTCTCACCAAAGACCTTCACGTTGACTGGCGATGGGGTGAACGCTATTTTGCACACAAACTAGTCGATTATGATCCAGCAGTCAATAATGGGAATTGGCAATGGGCTGCTTCAACTGGTGCTGACGCGCAGCCCTATTTCCGAATCTTCAATCCCTGGCGTCAACAAGAAAAATATGACTCGAAATGCGAATACATAAAACGTTGGATCCCCGAAATTGTAGACCTTGAACCGAAGATAATTCACCGATGGTTTAAACCAACCCAGTGGGATGCAGAAATAAAATATCCAAAACCAATTGTTAATCATAAGGAAGAAAGCCAATATTCGAAAGAAATTTTTTCTACCACTTTTTCAAACCGATGAGGGGGCATATTTGCTTATTGGTCCCCAGTTCTCGACAAAATCGTCCTTAGGTTTCTTTGCACAAAAATGGATCAGAACTTGGGATGAATCCAATTCAGGTTCATTTTCAAATAGCTCACGATCCCCATAACGGATAGCTTCTAACACAAGAGGTAATTCACGTCTAAAAATTGCTTCACGAAATCTTCGGGTTCCAAACCCCCGACTAACCTCACAATACACATGAAGAACGTAACCACCTTTTTCCTCAACCAATTCTGCGAGAACTTCATCGCGCATTAGTCGCGTGTACCAGCCTTTAATCTGTTCATAATCGTAATCAAGACCTATCGTAAGAAAAAGATCACCAGTCCTATCTGAATGAGTAAGAGTGTATCGGCGTGGAAAAATCAAATCAATAGGTGATAGAGAGTCGTGAAATCGAACATTGAGCTTCTCTGGCTTCAACCTCGGCATTCACAATCCCCCAAACCCAAATTTCTCTAAAGTTTTAGTTCTTCAATTTTTGCTATGATTTCATCAACATGACCTGGAACTCGAACCTTTGGCCAAACAAAACGAATTATTCCTTCACGATCAATCAGAAAAGTTGATCGCTTCGCAGAACCGGTTTC
>JABXGY010000283.1 GCA_016550395.1 archaeon
AAAGTCAACTAAAACAAGAATTTTTACATCTGTGGTTGACCCCACTAATTCCATTGCATTGAAATCATTAAATGCGTTTTCTTCAAGGTCGTTATCTCCATCAAGATAGACCAACACAGTCCATTCAGACAATGTCGTCACGTTAACGGAGAAGAGGCTGGATAGCTCATTACCAAGAGTATCATTAACCCAAACTTGCAATCCATAACGACCAATCGCCAGCGTCGAAGCGTTTGTAATTGACCCTGATGTATTGATAGTGAAATGCGCTGTGTCATTGAGCCACCATTGGTCAATACCTGCTCCAGCATCCGCAGCAAGATTATACTCAAAGGGAGATCCAAGATCTACAAGTTGATTTCTAGGTTGTTCAAGCCAATAAATTGGTGGTGGATCCATCCATTCTTTTGTCATTACTGGAGAAGGTTGAATATCTCTTAAAGAAGAAAAAATTTCATCTGACTCTTGTTGTCTCATTGTGTCGGAAAATGGAACAAAAGTGCTACCACCTAAGGTAATTAGAAATGTGGTGCATAGAAAAACAAGAAAAATCTTTGATGAGGATTTCAAATGTAACTCACACCGATTGGTTCTCGTCATTTTCAAGTAAGAATTTCTCCCTAATAAATTAACAGATTCCATAACTCAATTTCATGGAGTATCTGATGTTTTCTCGTTCAGATTATTTTGGTTAATTTCTTTCTCTTGCTCTTGAGCTAATGTTTTTTCTGCTTTTTGAAAGAAAATTGCATAGAGAAGTGTCTGACTTCCATAGAAGACAAGAGTTAACCAAAATGGAAGAAGAAAGAGGCCCTGATCAAATAGTTGTCCTGCATAGAGAACACTGGTAGCCCGACCAAAACTCATGGCTGAAACGTTTAGTGCCTGAAGATTTGGTCGCCAAGAGCTTGGAACTAATTCCATCCGTATAGTTTGGTTCACTGGCATTGCTGCATTCATAAGTGCACCTCGGAGTAAGTAGCTAATAATAGCTACGACTGGATTGATGACGCTTGCTAGTAAAATGATGAACGGTAAGGAGAGTGCTTGTGTAAAAACAACTGATCGAACTTTTCCAATTCGAGTTGATAAGATAGGTGATAAGAGAACACCAGTTGCCATTGTAACCTGACCCGGACCAATGATGATGCCGACCATATAGGTTGGGAGATTGTAAAATTCCCAAAAGAAGACGTTTATTAACGGAACAATTAGTCCCGCACCTAAACCAACTAACAAGCCAATTATCATAAACCGTAATACGATACTAATCCGTCCTTTCGATTCAGCTGAAGTCTGAACTGATCCTCCAGATTTCACTTCTAATCCAGAATTAAATGCTCTGGGCTCTCTTAACCAAAAGAGTGGAATAATTCCTAACGCGCTGGATAATACCCAAACGAGAAGGGTCAACTGAAAGGTTATCGGACTGTCTATCGGTACCAGAAGCCATAGTGCAAATAATCCTGGAAGAAAACCACCTAACAGACTTCCCAGAAAACTCGTACCAATCCGTGATGCCTGAGAAGTACCAAACAGATGGGTTCGTTCGTATGACGTACTACTCTGAGCCATCAGAGGACTGTATGAAGTAATCTGTAGACTATTTCCAAAATAAAATAGAATAATCATCAAGATTAAAATTATAGGAACAGGAAAAGCAATGAGCACACCCGCCGCAATAGCACAAATTACTCCCGATAGAATCATGGCATATTTTTCACTAATTCGAGATGTATACGGACCAGCCACTAAAGCACCAATTGCTAAAGTAAACAAACCAATTGAAAGAAGTCCCGCAACAAATGAAGTCGAATATCCTAATGAAAGCAGGTACAAGTTGAAAATCGCTTGATAAAGACCAAACCCGAGTCGACTAATTGCTTGACTCACGATCACTAGTCGGGCATTGGGAGTGAACCGTTGAACCCGTTGCCAATAAGCAACTACTTCTGTACTGATACTCTTAGAGAGGTTCAACAATAGGCTCCTCCGATATCAACAAGAACTTGGAGAAGCATACCCCAATCCTTGTGAATATAATATCTCATCTGGCTTGTTAATTAAATAATAAAATCTTTTGAAGGTATGAGAAAAAGAGAGATGCGACGTCGCACTTTAATGTGGGCCCAAAGGCAACTTGTGTGTTACTCTCATTTCTTTCCTTCTTTTTCAAGGTCAGAGATTCGCTCATCGATGTGCTTTAGATAATCCTCAAGTCGTGCCTTCATAGCCTCAAGATCCTTAATTTGAGACTCTTTGCTAGGCTCATACTCAGGACCACAGCACATATGACTAATGAAGGGAGCCATACCTCTGAAACCAAAGTGATGTTCTTTTGATCCACACATAGCTGATTCACCTCTATTCAGATTTATCCGAGCTCTTCAAATCGGTGAGTCGTTGTTCGACCCATTTCAACTCAAGCTCCAGATATTCCCGATATCGTTTCAGGAATCGGAGGTGACGTGGAGTACACTCCCCTGGTGTGCAATCACACTGCATTTTTATGGCCATGAAAGCCGTTGGACTCTGTTCACGCATGGACCATTCAAGTAAATCATCTTGGGCTTCACCATTCATGCTGGCTCCTAGGAATCGCCAGAAATGGTCCTGAACCTTAAATTCTGATTGCAGGTTTCGAAGCACCTCACGTAGGACTTTCTTTCCCTTCGGTGTCAACTTGTATTCTACAGCATCTGGTCGGTCTTCTTGGGGGACATGTGCGCTAGAAATTAGGTCTTTTTCAGCCATCCTGTGGAGAGCAGGATATATTGTACCACTTTTCAATCGCCACCCGCCTAGTTTGCCTTGTAATCCCTGGAGTACACGGTATCCGTGTGCAGGTCCACGATTTAGGAGAGCAAGGATGATGAGTTGGACTGGGCTAATGTTGCCTTCACTTGTATTGATTCGTCCTCTACCACAGAATGCCATTATGTAGTCACCTACTTATGTAGAGCTCTACTCAGCTATGTAGAAGTCTACATATATAAATATTCTCATAATTTGAGACACATTTTCACTTCTAACTCGTATAAACGATACCCTAAATATCATTCTAAGGATATCAGTAATTACATTTACATAGATCTAAATCTTGGAGATTTTGGAAATAATGACTTTAAAAACAAACCCAAATCCTCCAAAAATCTGCAATGCTTATTTGGGCTTCTTTTGTTTCTTGGGCCTTATAGATAGTACACCAGGATTAGGGCTTGAAATGCCTGAAAATCCTTGGGTTGTATGATCGTGGGGAAGAAAATCAGAATCCTGAGGTTGGTCTTCTTGGATGGCGAGAGCTTTTTTGCCTTCAATAAGCCATTCGGCCCAAGTCAGTTTTTTATTCGCTTCACTTTTTTTCATTTTCTTTTTTCCCATGAAGACACCCTGGAATAAAATACGTAACATACGCAGATAAATCCACTCATTGAAGTCAAAAGGATTCGAGGATACCAAACCAATCATTTGAAGAAAAAGCGGGCTAACGCATTCTTTACCGTAGTTATAACTTCGGAAATCTACGGATAAACGCCAGAACTCATTTAGTATGAGTTTCAGTTGTCTGGATCTTCTGTTGTTTTTTCTCTATATTCCAGAAAAACGCGGCATACAACACCGTTGAAGTCGAATAGCATGTGAGTGTAAACCAAAATGGAATTAGGTATAATTGGAGGTCAAAAAGGGGACCAGTCACGAGGGTGCTTAATGCCCAGGGGAAATTCCAGGCAAAACCGGAAATCGCACTCATAGTAGGTTGGAAATATTCCGGAACCAGCTCCATGCGAAGGGTCGTATCGACAGGAGAAGAGGCGTTCATGAGAACGACACGAAAGATATAGCTGGTGATAGCCACAAAGGGATTAATAATGGAGGCAATAAAGAAGAGGAAAGGTAATGATAAACCCTGTGTCACAATGACAGTTTTTACTTTCCCAATTCGTGTTGATAAAACCGGTGATAGGAAAACTCCCAGTGCGACTGAAAGGGATCCGAGACCCTGTACTAGACCGACGACTGGAGTAGGTAAATCATAGAATTCCCAGAAGAAGATGGTGAGGTAAGGAATTACGAAGCCCGCTCCGAGTCCAATGAAAATGTTGACTATACCAAATCGTAAGGCAAGTTTTCCTACATCCTTTGTTGCTACAGGCTTTACGGTCTTGTGAGTGAACTGACTGTTATTATTGGGTGGGGGGGCTTCGGTTTCGCGAATTATTAGTAGGGGTAAAATACTCAGTATAAGGGGAATAACGTGAATGAATAGGGCCATTTGGAAGGTGGGGGAGCTATCGAAGGGTAATGCATAATAGAGTGAAAAGAACCCGGGGAGAAACCCTGCTAGTGTGTTTGCGAGAAAGGAGCTTAGAATCATGGCTGACTGAGAGGTGCCAAATAAATGAGTCCGTTCATAGGACGTGCTGGATCGTGTGATGAAAGGGCTAAAAGAAACGTTAAGTAAGGCGACTCCTAGTCCTCCCAAAACTGCTGTAATCAAGAGGACTTCAGGAACAGGGAAAGCTACCTGGCTGAAGCCAACGGTTACTGAGATCATCATTCCAACGATAAGAGAATATTTTGGTCCTACTCGGGTTACATATATTCCCACTACAATGGAGGATATTGCCATTGACATGGCATTGAGCGACATGAGTCCGCCCAAGAATGCATTGCTATAACCGAGACTGATTAAGTATAGGTTGAAGAGTGTTTGAGTGATTCCCCAGCCAAAGGCTCGCGTGAAGTTGCTAATAATGAGCTTTTGTGCATTTGGGCTAAATTGGCGAATACGGTGCCAATAACCGGTGACTTCAGTTCGGAGAATAGCGCTCACAGAACTTTCATCTCATTATAGTAGTGGTCATATACTACAGAAATTTTGAATTCCAGATTGTGTCAACTTAAGATTTAGAGGTCGTATTCTTTGAAGACTTCGCGTTGAATAAGGTATCGTAGAATCTCAGCAGTGCCACCACCGATGGTCATGAGCCGCGCATCACGTAGAAAGCGTTCAACGGGTTTCTGTTTAGTGTAGCCGATACCACCGAGTACTTGTAGGGCGTCTGTTGCTGATTCTATCGCTTTTTCACAGGCATATAATTTCGCGATCGCTGCATCCTTTGTAGCTCTTTGCCCTGCATCAATCATTCGTGCAGCTTTGAATGTTAGAAGTCGAGCCGCTTCGAGCTTCATAGCCATGTCAGCGATTTTAAAACTAATTCCTTCAAATTCACGAATTTTCCGTCGAAACTGAACTCGAAAGTTACTGTAATGGATGGCTTCTTCCATTGCGGCTCGTGCAACTCCATTCATCTCTGCCGCTAAGATTGTTCTTTCCGCATCTAAACCAGCCATAACAACGCCGAATCCTTCATTGTGTTCGCCGAGTATATTTTCTTCAGGAACTTCAACGTCATTAAGGGCTAACCGACCAACATGAGCACCATGCATTCCTAAGAGGTCATATTCTTCGACAACCTCAAATCCTTTGGATTTTGTTTCTACGATAAATGCTGTCATACCTTGCTTAGCCTTTACCTTGGGATCAGTAACAGTATAACAGAGAAGATAATCTGCAATCGGACCATTCGTGATGAAGCGTTTCTGCCCGTTGATTATGTAGCTGTCACCCTGTTTTTCAGCACGAGTCTCGGTTCCTGCGACATCGCTTCCAACATTTGGCTCAGTGATGCCCAGAGCTCCAATTTTTTCTCCTTTTGCTATAGGTTTTAGGTATTTCTTTTTCTGTGCTTCAGTTCCAAATTCGTAGACTGGATGAGCAAATAAAATACAGGAGGCAACACGGGCCATATCAAAACCAGCATGAACTGCGCAAATCTCTTCAGTGACTAATACTTCATACATCAATCCTTTACCGATGCCACCATATTCGGGGGGATAGCGGGAGCCGAGGTAACCTGCTTTTCCAAATTTACGTAAAACATCCCATGCTTCGAGTTTTCCTTGCTCAATATCTTCAGCAACAGGGGTTAAGTTTCGTTGAACGAAATCTCTGACTTTTTGCTGGAACTTTATTTCATCTTCGGTTAAAAATGATAAAATCGTCATTGTTCTCACATCATCCCGAAATGAAATCTTGAATCGAATCACAATAGTATGTGATAATTAAAGTGCTTCGCAAGGCACCAAAAACAAATCAAGGTTGATTGTTGAGTCTAATCTTTTCGCTTAGACTTATGCAAGGCAGATACGGCTTGCTGTCGAGTTTGTCGTTTGATTTCTTCAATCTGTTCAATAGCGGGAAGAATGGTATCTACTAGTTCACTTTTCGCTTGAATGCCCTCGTGAGTCAGGAAAGCTACCGCTTCGCTTCGGCTTTTGAATATGTCTAAGGCAATTAACGCATCAACTATGCGGAGATCACTATCCCATAACCGAGTCATAACAATGTTGTCACGGCTTTTTGCTTCAGGTAAATCCCCTTTCATGAAGAGCTGCTTCAATTCTTCCATAACTTCTTGTTTAAGCGCAGGGGCTACCGGTGAATCTTTAGCTACGGTTGAGGTTTCTGTAGCTTTACCCTTTGATTTTGATTTAACTGAGCGTGACATCTGACTTCCCTTCTAGTTAAGGTGATTGTAACATTGCATTTTAGCGTTACGCCTCACTCTCTTTTTGCGTTACATGCTTGCGTCTAACATTAGGAGATTCGTGAGGGCGACAAGCTTATATAAGAGGTTAGGATACCACGTTAAAAGTCTTAACACTGTTAAGGAAACCGTGTGGAGGAACAAAGGGTTGCCAGAAAAACAGAACCAAACTGACACAAGTAAAGTCGAAATCCGTCAAAGCATTGACGCAAGAGGACTATATTGTCCAATCCCAGTTTATAAAACACGACAAGCGGTCTTAGAAGCAAAATCAAAAGAAGTAATTGAGATTCTTGCAGATGATCCTGCAGCTGAAGAAGACATTTCACGCTGGGCTAAACGTACAGGGAACACGATTCTCTCCCTTGAGCACTGTGATGATTACATTCGGTTTCTAATTCAAAAAACAGATCGGTGAAAGATGTGACCAAGAAAATATTATATGTCGTAACCAGCGGGATTGACACTCCTGATCGATTATACGCACCCTTTGTCCTGAGTACAACTGCGAAGACTATGGGGATTGATGCAACAATCTATTTCCTAATGAGAGGAGTCACTGTAATCAAAAAGGGAGAAGCAGAAAAAATCCAGATGGGCGATTTCCCACCACTAAAAGAGGTTATCGATCAAGCCATCGATGCTGGAGTTGAGCTGATGGCCTGTGATCAAAGCACTCAAGTGCTGGGAATCGAACGAGGCGGTTACGTTGATGCATGTGGAATAGTTGGCAGCGCAACATTAAATGATCTTGCACTGGAAGCAGATGCAATTCTTACATTCTAAAATGAAACACAAAAGATAGGAGGGACATCGAAATGGTGGAACAAGTTAATTTCAACCACAGTGCTGGAGTACCAATCGATGAACGTGTCCTCCAGGCTATGGAACCCTATTTCCGGAAATTCTATGGCAACCCCTCCTCCGTTCATAGCGCAGGACAGCAATCTGCAAAAGCTATTGAAAACGCTCGAGTCCAAGTAAGTCAGCTTATTGCTGCAGACAGCAAGGATCGAATTATCTTTACTAGTGGAGCGACTGAAGCTAATAATCTCGCTTTACAAGGTTTTGCCTATCGACATCGGCGAAATGGTAACCACATCATTATTTCTCAAATGGAACACCTCAGCATCATTAACACCGTAAAATTTCTCAGCAAACAAGGATTCGAATACAATCAAGTGAAAGTCGATCAATATGGAGTAATTGATACACAAGCCTTACAAAAAGCGATTACTGACCAGACGATCATAATCTCTATACAACATGGCAACAAAGAAGTCGGTACTATCCAACCTATCGCTAAAATCTCGAAAATTGCTAATGATGCAGCAATTCCACTACATGTTGATGCAGTTGCCAGTGCAGGGCAGATACCAATAGATGTCACAAAAATGGGTATCTCAATGCTATCACTCTCCTCCAACGATCTTTATGGCCCAAAGGGTGTTGGTGCCCTATTTACAAAACGAGGAATTTCGATCCAACCAATATTACTCGGTGGTGGACAGGAATATGGAATTCGCTCTGGATCAGAAAACGTGGCAGGAATTGTTGGCATGGGAGCTGCCGCAGAAATTGCTCAACAACAACTCGAGAAAAACGCCACACACCTAAGAGGACTCCGTGATAATCTGATTAAAGGAGTTCTCAATAAAGTGGATGAGGCTTACCTTAACGGGCATCCTAAAAATCGACTACCAAATAACGCGAATATTAGATTTGCATTTATTGAAGGCGAATCTATTACACTTCATCTTAGCTTACATGGGTTTCTTGTAGCAACCAGCTCAGCTTGTACTTCAAAGACTCTTGCCCCATCACACTGTCTACTTAGTATGGGTGTATCTGAAGCTGAAGCTCATGGAGCCCTGCAACTCACACTAGGTCGAGAAAATACACTCAACCAAGTCGACAGATTCATAGAGGTCCTTCCACCAATCATTACAAAACTACGGGCTATGTCACCCTTATCAAAAGATGTGCCCTACGATTTATTTGAAGATGAGGAACATGACCATGAACACAGTCACGAACACGATTAAGAAAAACCAATGGAGATGAACCAAAAGATGTACACTCAAAAAGTCATTGAACACTTTACTACTCCCCGAAACATGGGTGAAATGGAAGATGCCGATGCTATCGGCAAGGTGGGTAATCCAGTCTGCGGAGATCTTATCTGGATTTATATTAAAGTCAAAGACGATGTTATTACTGATATAACCTTCAAGACCTTTGGCTGTGCCGCGGCTATAGCAACTAGTAGCATGATCACAGAATTAACCAAGGGGAAAACTCTGAAAGAAGCCTATCAAATAACTAGAAATGATGTGGCTGAAAATTTAGAAGGGTTACCTCCAATTAAGATGCATTGTTCGAATCTAGCTGCAGATGGATTACATAAAGCCATTGAAGAATATCTTGAAAAAACTGGTCGTACCATTGACGATATAAAGTGATAGCCGAAAGGTTCATCCAGAGGAATCGATGAACTTGTCTATGATCGTCTTGAAGGTCTCAGATGAAAGAGCACCCTTTATTAAATAATCTTTAGCTCCCATCTGCAAGACCTCTTGAACAGTTTCATCATCATCAATAGCAGTTAATGCTACAATAATGATATCCGGGTATTCACGAGTTATTTGGGAGATGAGGTCAGTTCCACTAATTTTAGGTAAAACGAGATCCACAAAGAAGATATCAGGAGGATTAGCCTTGATTTTTTCCAGTGCCTCTTTACCATCAACCGCTGTTTCGATTTCGTAATCGCGGAGTAAAAACTTGGCAGCACGGAGAAACGTTTCTGAGTCATCTGCTAGGAGAATTTTAGGCAATTTCTTGGAACCCAATTTGGGGTTTTCCCTCCTGAAGTGCTGTGTATATACAATATTGCGGAGTCGACGGATTAATTCCTCGCAAGACAGTTACTCCTTCTTTAACCTCTAACTCGATATGAATATCAGCTAAATCAGCAAGATATCGGTTAATC
>JABXGY010000284.1 GCA_016550395.1 archaeon
GACCAGATGTTGGAAATTAGCTGCGCAATTCACTTTTAAGCAAAGTCCACGCAAAACCTGCTAGGGAAAGCTTGTATGCCCTCTAGCGGAGAAAATCGATCAAACCAGGAAGTTATTCTCAACCCCCATAGTCAGACTGTGGCAAGGTTGGAAAGACAACTTGACACAGATCTTGAGCATGGATTAATGAGTGGCGAAGCTCTGAACCGATTGGATAAATATGGACCCAACCAGCTACCACGAATTCGTGGGTCCTTTTGGCGAGTATATCTAGCACCGATTTTAAACGGACTCATCCTCATTTACTTAATTGTTATCGTTATCCTATCGGCAATTGTCATTTTCTTTGATACTCCTGGAACTTCGAATGTGATTATCTGGATTGTAATTATCGCCTTTAACGCACTTTTAGCAATTGTTCAACAATATCGAGCACAAAAACAACTTGAAGCTCTTCAATCTCTTACAGCGGATACAACAATGGTCATTCGAGAAGGGCTGAAGAAAGAAATTCCTGCAGATGATGTAGTTCCTGGAGATGTTGTTGTTATCGCACAAGGTGATCGAATTCCTGCTGATGGTCGACTCTTAGAGGCAAATCAATTAACCACCGTTGAAGCTTCTTTAACGGGCGAGAGTGCCCCTATGACGAAGATGGTTACACGTGCACCATTAAATCCTAAACTACCCTTACATGCTCGTCGAAATATGGTCTATAATGGAACTTATGTCGCAACAGGTTCTGGTCGATTTCTTGTAACCGGAACTGGTGAAACAACCGAAATTGGTAATATCAGCCAAGGTTTGGAAACGCTGAACACCGGTGATATACCACTTCGTCGGAAGGTCAATCGGTTGGCAATTTTTCTTGGTACAGCTGCGATTTTTCTTGGTCTGTTAGGTTTTATCTCTTACATGCTGTTTCCCAGATATGTTGATGGAATAATTCTAACTCCTCCTGAGGTTGCTGTAGAAGCGATAATAAACGCTATGACAGTGATGCCAATTAACATACCCTTACTCACCACTATTGTATTGCTAACAGGCGTTTTAGCCATGGCAGGGGTTGGAGTCATTGTAAGTAATCTCTCAGCCGTTGAAAGCCTTGGACGAGTTAGCATTATTTGCACTGATAAAACTGGAACCCTAACACGGAGTGAGATGATGGTGAGTCTCATCTGGGATGGAACCCACCTGTTTCAAGTCACAGGACAGGGCTATGATCCTAAGGGAGAAATTCGTCTAGTAAATGATGACTCGGATGATAAAAACACAACCTCGGAGCGAATGGTAAACATAGAGGATTATGATCAACTTGCCCTGTTAATTCGGATTGGTTCATTAAATAATGATGCTCAAATTATGTCTGAAACAAATCCAGATTTTGATGTTGTTCAATGGCGTGCTATTGGTGACCCAACTGAGGCAGCATTGCTAGTACTCCTTCATAAGAGTGGCATTGTAGAAGAGGCATTGCGTGCAGCGTATAAAGTAGTTCAAGACTATCCATTCGATTCACGTTTGAAACGTATGACTCGAGTTTTTACACAACCCGATGGAGGTTATATTGCATTTGTCAAGGGAGCCACAGACATTCTACTGCCATTATGTAATCAAATCGGAGATGACCACTCCGCGCAAAAGCTAACCAAAAAACAAACTAAAGCGATTGAAAAATACGCTAATGAATTTGCAGCAGGAGGCTACAGAGTTCTCTCCTTCGCAATACGTCAGTTCACGAAATTACCAAAAGGACATGGACAGACACTTCGTGATGCCATTGAACAAGACTTGACATATGTTGGGTTTGTCTGCATCGTCGATCCACCACGAGAGGGTGTTCGGGAAGCCGTAATGGAAGTCGAAAATGCAGGAATCAAGACCGTCATGATTACTGGTGATGCTGCTGCCACTGCAGAAACTATTGGACGACAACTTGCCATTGTCAAGGATAAGGATTATGTCATCGAGGGTAAGAACATCCAAAATATCACCGATGCAGAATTCAATCATGTGAGCGTCTTTGCGCGAGTAGATCCCGAGGATAAACAAATCATCGTAAAACGGTATAAAGA
>JABXGY010000037.1 GCA_016550395.1 archaeon
CGGAGAAGCCGAATATCATGGTCGAGGAATTAGTTATTGTGCAACCTGTGATGGCCCACTATTTCGGGGAAGAACGGTGGCCGTAATTGGAGGCGGAAATACAGCAGCAATGGATGCTCTATTCCTAACCAATATCACAGAAAAGGTGTATTTGGTTCATCGCCGGGACAAGCTCCGAGCTGAACAAATCTACGCGAACCGATTGATGGCTTCATCAAATGTTGAGATTTTATGGGACACCATCCTGTTAGAAATATTAGGAGATGAAGCAATAACAGGAGTCAAATTACAAAACAAAAAGACTAAGCGAGAATGGATTCAAAAAGTCGATGGCGTCTTTATTGCTGTCGGATGTCAACCCAATACCTCATTTTGTGAACCTGCAGGCATCAAGCTAGACGCTAACGGAAATATCATTGTAGATCAACATCAACAAACCAACATTTCCGGCGTGTATGCCGCTGGAGACATTACAGGTGAACCCCGTCAAATCGTCCGGGCTTGTGGAGACGCTGTGAAGGCTGTAACCCACTGGTTGACAACGAGACCCATTGAGTAAAGGTGCACAGAACCACAAGGTTTTAAGGTATATCATGCGGTGAACGTCCTTACACCTGAATCTGGAGGAACATTGCTTGCGAAGGTTCTCTAGTACCCTGATCCTTGGACTTCTTCTGTTGGTAATGGCAAGCCCATTGACAGCTATGGCCGCACCAACCCGTCAAGATGTCGTTATCACCTTCTCAGTCACTTGTATCGATGGCTCAGGTGGAGCGGTCCTACATCCAGGGGCAACCGTTCCTACCCTATCCAACACTTTTAACATTGCAAACGTCTTAAACACTCTTAACGCATGGATTACAGCTGATCTTCTGCTTCCCGATCGTATTTTAATTGAAAATATGACAGCATGGGTTGAAGATCTACAAGTAACCTCTCCAAGTACAGACCCAAGTTATGGTGGCTTCCTACCTAACCCGGATGCTCTGAATGCCACAATTATGGCCAGTTACTTCGCATTTCACACTCTTGATCTGCTAAATACAACTTCTGTTATCAACAATGAAACGCTTGTTGATTTCGTTGTCAATCTCCAACGAACCAATGCCACTGAATATCCTAATACATTAGGTGGCTTTGTGGATACTGCAACTAACAATGCCACAGTTGCGGCAACATATTTCGCCCTTCAAACTCTTGATAGCCTGGGTGAATTATCCCAGATTAACCAATCACTTGCCATAGCCTGGGTGAATTCTAGTCAAATTCTAACAAATCCCACTTCACCCAGTTATGGTGGATTCACGAATGGATATGGTGGCATCACTGCTGATTTACAAACAACATTCATGGCTCTTAGAAGCCTTGAGATTCTTGGTCAACTTAGCATAATCGATCAAACCGCGGCAAGAGACTATATTCTTCCTCATTATCGAACAGATACAAATTACCCACAATTCTATGGTGGGTTTAGCCTAACTTGGGACGATCCAGTTGCCACTCAATTGGCCACCTTCTATGCAGTTGCTGGGTTGCAAATTCTTAACGCTGACTCACAACTCTCCACTTCAGATATCACAACATGGGTTCTGAATACCCAAACAGCGGATGGCGGCTTCGCAGACATAACGGGGTCCACAGGATTTGCTCCCCAAACGAATTTCGCAATCTCGACCCTCGACCTTCTCGATCAATTACCAGCCCTGCTGGGACCCTTTGGTCCCGAACCGTTCATATTTCCCTGGTGGATTGTTGCTGCTGTCATCATCATTGTCATAATCATCCTCTTCGTAATTTGTGCTCGTCGAGCCGAATGGTTTTAAGACCAACGAAAAAACTCCACTGGCTTCACTGAGAGCTGGCAGGAAGGTTTTTTAGTTGTATATGGTTGAGTGCTCCTGAGGCGTTAAAAGTGAGTGCTTGGTCTATACTAACAGCAATTCGTGAGAACCCTGAAATACTCCGGGTATCACAACAACGTCGAGGCCTTGATACTGATATTGTTAATGAAGCGCTTCGCTTAGATACTGAATGGCGAAAAACCCGGACAGATCTTGCTGAGTTACAACGGCAACGTAACCAAGTTGCACAAAAAATTGGGAAAACGAAAGACAAAGGGGAGAAAGACCAGCTAATTCTGCAATCAAAACAACTATCGGAGAAAGTATCAGTCGGAGAACAGCGACTCGCGGAATTGGAAAAGACTCGACGAGATGCGTTAGGTGCAATTGCTAATATTGTGCATGAATCCGTCCCTGATGGGATGGATGAGACAGAAGCACGTCCAGAAAAATACGTTGGCAAACCACGCATCTGGAAAGCCCATCTCGATCAATTTCTTGAATCTGTGCAAGGAAAGAAGGTTGACTATGAACTTGTCGATGAACAGCCTAAAAGTCACTACGATATCTCCGAGGAGAGTGGTTTGATTGATACGACTCGGGCAGCCAAAGTCGCGGGATCTCGGTTCTATTACCTAATTGATGATATTGTCTGGTTAGACCTCGGATTAGCTCTATACGCCTTAGATAACATTACAAAACACGGATTCAAACCCCTAATCCCACCAAATATGCTCAATCAAGCAGCCTATAGTGGTGTCACCGACATCACCGCCTTTGAGGATTCTCTCTACAAGCTCGAAAATCAAGATCTGTATCTCATTGCCACCTCTGAACACCCTATTGCGGCTCAACATATGAATGAGGTTCTCGAAATTGAGGAACTCCCATTGCGATATGCGGGCTACAGTCCCTGTTACCGCAAAGAGGCAGGAGCCCATGGAAAGGATACCAAAGGCATTTTTCGCGTACATCAATTTTCCAAAGTCGAGATGTTTGTCTTCTGTCATCCCGATGAATCCTGGAAATGGATTGAGAAGATGATTGCTATAGAAGAAGCCATCTGGACACCCCTAAATATCCCCTTCCGCATCGTGACATTACCAAGCGGTGACTTCAGCAGAGTCGCATCCAAAACCTATGACCTCGAACTTTGGATGCCATCTCAAGGGAAATACCGAGAATTTGTATCCTGCAGCAACTGCACTGACTATCAGTCCTATCGTCTGAATATTCGTTTCGCTGAAAAACGGGGGCACCCCACTAAAGGATTTGTCCACACCCTAAACTCCACAGTGATTGCTACAACGCGATCCATAACTACGATTCTCGAAAATAACGTACAACCCGATGGTCGAATTCTCATACCAAAACCGCTTCTCCCCTATCTGAAACCCATCGAATCAGCTCCAGATAAATATATCATTCCCACGCACATGAAGAAAAAATAGTGAATGCGTGAAATTGGAATCGGCGTTTACCTTATATGCTACTCTCTAACAGCATTAATGACCGCTAAAAATATTGATATCTCCTCCCAGTGCCAGAAAACAATTATTAACACATAGAGATATGTTACACTGCCCGTTGGAGTTGGTGACCTGCGTGCCCAGAGTATTAGTAATGCTCCGTGTCGTCGATACCGGCGAATTAGTTCAGATTACAGACGGTGCTCCAGCGAAGACCCACATGAAGGACGATGAAGTTCTCATTATCATTGATGATGATTCACGCCTAATCTGGATTTGGAAAGGCGCCGAGGCACCTGTACGACGCAAATTCATAGCAGCTCGTCGAGCCGCAGGAATACGCGATCAGCGTGGTCTCGTTTACAAGATTATTTCAGAAGATGAGGGACAAGAGGATTCTACTTTCCTTGAAGCCATGGTACAACCTCTGTCGAGTACACCCGATGAAAGCGTAACTCAAGCAGTCACCAGACCACCGCCCCCACCCCCTCGACCTGTTTCAGAACATCCACAACCTTCACCAGTCCAAGAACCAACTCCAAGTGATTATACCCAAGCCGTAGTCACAGCCACACGGAAACCGGAACGGCATCCTGTTAGCGTTCCTCGTCCTCCTTCGGATATTATCGATCAGGTAGAACAACTCGAACCAGTCCCTGGTTTCCGACGTGAGTTCGTCCTAATCGGATTTGACGCCTTCGGGATAACAGAAGAAACGACCAGCGTATTAGGAAAAACAACGATTAAACGAAAACTTCAGCGAATCGACTCACTTCCAGAAGGCACAATCTTTGCTCAAGGCTATACACCACGAGTAGTCATTAAAGAGGGGCAAGTCCTGGCAATCGAATTTCTGAAACACTTAGAGGAAGAAGAATACGTTCATGAGAAGCCCTCTGTGAAAGAAGACATGGCGCGGCAAATTACTGATTTAATTGAGGCTTCCAGGAGTGAAAAGGGTCGACAAAAATCTTAGATGTTTACCTAGATAAAGCTAGATAAAGAAAACAGGAAAATTGTGAGGGGACACGATGCAGCAATTTGCAATGAGCGAAGAAGAAGCCAAACAATTGGCTATGTATCTACGGGAAATCACCCTGTACACTGAATTGGAAACATTAGCCGTCGTCACGAAAGCCGGTCGACGTGTGGCGTTTAGCTCCACAAAGGGCGTAGACATTGATCCAGACCTCTTATCAGCGATTTCTGCTGTGCTACTTCAGACTGGAATCGAAGCAGTCGACAAATTAGCTTTTGAGCCCTTATATGAGCTGATAGTACGGGGAGAAAAAGGAATAATCGTTGTTACCGATGCGGGACCATTGGTGTTAATAGGTGCTGGTGTGAAAATCGAGTCACTGGGACATGTCGTATCGGTTTTCCGCCATTTCGGAAGAGAAATTGCTCAACTATTTGCTAAATAGTGAGTGTTTTATCGAGAACTACCCCTAGGTTGGGGGATGACTGTCTATCACTTTCTCACCACGTGTGATCATCTTAAACGTGTTCTTCGAACAGGCTGGCTCATTCGTGGCATCCCTACTTCTATGGCAGAGAATGTTGCTGCACATTCGCATACCACTGCAATTACTGCTTATATTTTGGCAATCCAATCAAATCAACAAATTGATATCAGTCGTTTGTTGCTGATGGCTCTCATCCATGATCTCCCAGAGGTACAACTTGGTGATATTCCAATAAGTGCGCAAAAAGCGGACTCCAAATTCCAGCAGGCGAAGGAAAATACGGAGAAACAAGCGATGAAAAATATCCTCAGCCTGCTACCCGAAGTATTAAGCAATAAGTTGACAGAAATTTGGACTGAATACCTAAAGGGAGAAACCTTAGAAGCGCGAATAGTTGAAGCTGCAGACCGATTGGCAACGGTACTTCATGCCGGCGAACTAGTAAAAACCGGGTTTGCAGCTGAACCCTTCACTACCTTTCTGGATCATGCCGAATCAACAATTGCTAGTTTAGGAATATCAAATACTGAGGATATCATCAATCAGCTACGCAAAGTGCTTGGTTCTTGAGATAATCTAATGAAAAAATAATAAGAAGGAAAATTGATGGCTGGAAGAAATGTTTTAGATACGTATTAGCTGAGAAACGGCAGGAGGTAAATGGCAATCACACCCAAATCAAAATCGATTTCAGAACAGGGAATGAAACCCCTTCGACGGACCCATTATTCTAATGAGTTAACCCCAAAAATGCAAGGAAAACAGGTAATTATTACTGGATGGGTCCAACGCATCCGTCGGTTAAGCAAAATTAGTTTCCTAATCATTCGAGACCGAGAGGGATTAACTCAATGCACGCTTCCTCACGCTAAGACAGATCCTAAACTACTCTCAGTCCTCGACCAACTAGATAATGAATATGCCGTTTCAGTAAAAGGACGAATTAAACCAGAAAAACAGGCTAGGCGAGGAGTCGAACTTATCCCGGACCAAATTGTGATTGTTAATACCGCACCCACCACTCTTCCTTTAGATACATCAGGGAAAGTTGAAGCCGATATCGCCACTCGGTTTGATAACCGAGTTATGGATTTACGCCGTCTCGAAGCCCAGTTACTTTTTAAAATTCAGCATTTCACAATAGCTCAAATGCGTAAATTCCTTGAAGCCCATGGGTTTCGTGAGATTCATACCCCTAAAATTGTCGCAACTGCCACGGAGGGTGGAGCGGATCTCTTTGAGGTACAGTACTTCGAGAAGAAGGCCTTCCTTGCTCAAAGCCCACAATTTTATAAACAATTGTGTCTGGTGGGTGGATTTGATAGGGTATATGAAATCGCCCCCGTATACCGCGCAGAAAAACACAACACCCCGCGGCACTTGAACGAATACACTAGCTTCGATTATGAGATGGCTTGGATTCATGACGAAGAAGATGTTATGCAACTTGAAGAGCAAATGCTTGTAGATGCATTTACTTATGTGAAAAAGAGTTGTGTGGATGAATTAAAGCAACTAGAAGTTGAGATTAAAATTCCACGAGTACCCATCCGGCGGATTGAATATCGTGAAGCAATTGAGATGCTTAAAACTGAAGGACTGAATTTACCTCCAGATACTGATATCCCTAGTGAAGGGGAGGAAAAACTCCATCAGCTAGTAAATCAAGAGTCTGGTGAAGAGTTCTTCTTTCTCACCCGCTATCCAGCCACAATACGGCCTTTCTATACGATGCCCTTAGAAAGCGATGAATCCTTGACTCGTGGGTTTGACCTAATATATCAGGGTATGGAAGTTACCACAGGTAGTCAACGTATTCATCAATACGAGTTACTGAAAACCCAACTAAAGGCAGCAGGATTAAACCCTGAAACGTTCGCCTTCTACATCGAACCCTTTCAATATGGAGCTCCACCCCATGGCGGTCTAGCCATCGGCGTTGAACGATTAACCATGCAAATGCTTGGTTATACGAATATCCGCGAAGCCGTTCTTTTCCCTAGAGACCGTACACGCTTAGTGCCCTAACAGCGATTAATTTCTATGTACAGGTAAGTTCAATAGGCTAAATACGCAAAGATAGAATGGTGTTTGTATGGCAAAACCGAGTGACCAACTAACAGCCTATGTGCAACGGAAGGGTGAGAAACTCGAAGAACTTGCTGACCACCATGCTTCTATTGGTGAAGTTCCTGAAGCGAAGGAACTCTACACTCAAGCACGCGCAATGTTTGAACGACTTGGCAACCAAGACTTGATTACTCGAATTGACGAAAAACTGAATAAACTCAAATAAGCCCTCAAAGAATTGGTTAAGTTGGTTTCATCCTGATATTCTAAAATATCGTGATAATCCGGGTTGCTGGTTCACTGCGGAGTCTTACCGCAACAAAATCGTTATTTTTGTTCATAATGGCACGTTCAGATTCTGTAAGTTGAATATCAGGAAGAAATGCATCTGAGTGCGGCGAGTCCGTAAAGATGAAGTTGTACATATGTTGACCAGAAGGCGTTGAAATCTTATTTTGAGTATCAAAGACGACTAATGGACGCTTAGCCACTGCATATCGTGCACAAAGCCATTGAAAAAGCTGGGGATTTAGTGAAGGAGGATTAACCAAAAAGAGTGGAGGTAGGTTCTCATTTTCTTCAGCTACCAACTTTAGCAAAAGCATATTCAATGCAAACCGATTCATTGGTAAGTTATTCCCAGAAATTATCGTGGAAAGATGTTGGATGCGAGAAAGCTGAAGATTATCGTAATTTGTCTCTAATAGCTCATATGGAAGTGCTTCAAGTAATCGTCGAATTTCAAGATAAGCAGTATCATAGTGTTTGTAAAAAGGGAGTATATTTTGAAGATGCTGGAATGTGGGATTGGAAGCGCTTAACAAAGTTTTCCAGATTATTACATGAAGTAGGTTGCGTGCGGTAGCGGAGAGAGGAAGAAAATCTTCAAACAGGCTAATTAGGATGCTGATTTGTCGGGAGGGATGCAGCCCTTCTCCGAGAGTCAGAGTGTTAAAAGTAATTTCATCAGTTGTTAAATCAATATACCAGAGTGGACCTTCGCAAACCTGTTCTTCATAACCACTCGAATCACTTCCTGTGAATACGAGGACAGACTTTCGATGATCATCACATAATTGGATGAGAAGGTTGTAATAGATATCTTCAGCCCTGGTACCAAGAACAAAGAGATTTGTAAGATCTTGAAAGGATAGGGAGAAAGGGTGAGTGTATTGGTTTTGGACTAGATATCCCAACTGGATTAAGTCTCTGCGTCTTTTTATCTCAAAATTCGTGTGTGAGCTTTCGTCCGACAAGCTGATTCCCCAGCTTTCATGCCGTGACTGTCCCTTTTTTAGGTATTCATGATAATCTGTTTGAATGGACAGACATAGAATAGGGAGGTCACTGAAAGTAATCTCTGAGTTGACCTGCCTGCCGCTTCCTATTTAAACCAGGTCTCCAATGCACCCTTTACGAGGCAGCTATTCATGAACCTAAAAGCCTTCATCACTATAACCCGTCCCACGAACCTGCTTTTTGGGAGCTTAACCGTGATTATTGGTGTTCTCACCACTAACTGGTTTATTCTAACTAACCTCATGTTAGTCCGTTGGACACTCCTAGAGCTAGTAATTATCCTGGTTCTTGCAGCTATCACATACATGTGCATCGCGGCAGCAGGCAATGTGATTAATGACATCTTTGATTTAGAAGTCGATAAAATAAATCGCCCAGACCGACCATTACCTAGTGGACAAATCACAGTTAACCAGGCACGGGCATGGACCGTGATTTTAGTTACTATTGGGTTGGTATTTTCAGCAATCACTATCCCCTATTCAGCCATCGGGATTTGGACATTAGCTATTGCAGGATTTTTTGCTTTCGTGGGTCTTGCGTATGCCGCTAAAGGGAAAGTGATGGGAATTTGGGGAAATTTCACGGTTTCAATCAGCTTTGCCATAGGCTTATTCTACGGTGCACTAATCGTTTTTCCCATCATTCCCCTAGTTGTCTTTGTCTACTTTATAACAGCTGCAAGCGTTTTACAAGGGCGAGAGGCCATCAAAGGGATTGAAGATGTTGAAGGTGATGCCCTTCGGGACGTCCAGACCATTGTCCGAAAATATGGAATTCGAACCGCAGCAATTTTCGCGGCTATCTGCAATATCATCGGCGTTATTAGCTTCTGGGTACCATGGATCGCTAACTGGCTGGGATGGAACTGGACAGGACCCCTGTATGTTGCTCTATTAATTCCCGGTTCCTTCTGTGTTGCAGCTTCAGCTGTTCTAACCCTTCGCAATCCCACAAAGTATGCCACACGGGCAAGTTTTTTGGATAAGCTTGGTGCCTACCAAGGGTTGGTAAACTTTCTACTTGGAACCATCTTAATTGTGATATAGGAGAGGAAGACCGCCTGCGAATAGCAGCCACCAGCGATATTCACTGGCCCCAATACCAGGGACTCTTTATTCAATCCCTTCGCCAGCTACGTAAAAAACCAGATCTCTTTCTGATTGCAGGTGACCTGGTTAATCGTGGAAATGCTCGTGGAATCAGCCCCATAATCAAAAAATTTGCTGAAGCAAAATTAGAATGCCCTGTCGTTTCATGCTTTGGAAACGACGACTACGATACTATAAAAGACACATTACGCACCACAGCTGGTGACACCATTATTTTTCTTGATGATGAACTCGCCTATTTCACTATCCGAGGCACAGAAGTGGCAATAATTGGCAGCCGTGGAGTGTTAGATCAGCCCACCTTTTGGCAATCACGAAATATTCAAGGAATCCGAGAACACTACACCAAACGAGTCGTTACGTTAGATTCACTCTTGAAAAAAGCCAAAACGAAAACTCCTTACAC
>JABXGY010000038.1 GCA_016550395.1 archaeon
ACTTGAAGCAGAAGGATGGTTAGCAGAACCACCGGATCCTAGAAAATTCATTAAAGCTACTGAGTGTTTTATCAAGCTAGGAGAAATTGAACATGCATTAAACCTCATTGCTAGCCTTATTGCATATATTGATCCCGACCAACAAATACACTGGGCTCAACATGGAATAGAAATCGCTACAACGCTTTCTCCTGAAAAAAGAGATACGTATTATCTCCTTTTAGTGGAGCCGCTTCTACTATACGAAGATGTTGAAGCGAAGGAAGCACTTCTTAAAGAAATTTATAATCGCACAAAAACATTGAGTCAAATTAATAATCGCAGTCATTTGGGCAACATTGCAGTATTAACAGGATTGGACTTGATTCAACCCTATCGAATTCAAGAGGTTGAAGTACATAATATCCGACAAGATAATGTCCATGAATTAGTACGATCCCTCGACAAAACCACCCATAATCGAATTCGAGGAATGATTCTTAACTTATTGGGGACTTCACATTATCGAATGGCTGAAGCTGAAAAAAATACGGATATACGTCAGGAACTCTTTAAGACGGCAAAAGATTACTTCATTCAATCCGTTTCAATACTTGAACGAACAACGGCTTATGGTGAACTCCTTCGGGCTTATACATTAGCTGGAGAAGGGTTTCTATCAATTGCTGAATTAGAACATGATTTCACTCAACGAAATGAATACTATCAGCTAGGTGAGATGCACTTACAAAAATCTCGATCCATTGGAGGATTCACCCAACTCCTTCAACTACGAGCACGCGCAGCAATAAATCTAGGAGTTGCCTTGGAACGGTTATCATGGATTGAGCTGAATCTTGAACGCCGGAAGAAGAAGTTATTAGAAATTTATGAATTACAACTCGAAGGTCGAGACTTTGCAGAACAGACTAAGGGGCTGCAAGAAGCGGGTTATGCAATGATGTACGCGAGTGAAGTCTCAGGATTTCTATCCGATCTCGAAACTCGGAGCAATAAAAAACGCGATTGGGCTAACAAACAACAAAAATTAAGCCGAAAAAGTCTTGCACAATTTCAAAAAACCTTAGATAAAAAGGGTTTAGTCGCTGCACTCAGTAGTGCAGCATTCGCTTGTAGTAAGCTAGCTGACCTTACACCTACCTTTGAAGAAAAGAAAGCGTTGTTTGAAGATATGTTCCTATATGGGGAACTGGCCATCGAGGGCGCTGAAAAAGTCATTGATCCCATCGTTACTGCCAATGCCTATCAAAAAGCTGGAAACGCAGCTCAACGTTTAGGTATTCTTTGTGGCGATGGTGAATTACTAAAAAAGGCAATTGAATTATTTGATTATGCTGTACAAGAATGGTCTAAAACTGGTGAACGAAACAAACATGCAAATGCCTTAACTCAACTCGCTGATACATTCCTCTATTTCAGTAGTCTTGATTTTACTGTGAAGGAATCTACTAGACAACATTATTTGATGCAAAGTGAGCGATTGCATCAAAAAGCCGCTAACATCCATTCAAACCTGTTCTTTTTCCATGATGAAGGTGAGAATTATTGGCGAATAGGTCAAATTCATCTTTTGAAAGAAGACTATCACAGAGCCCAAGAGTATTTTAATAGGGTACAGAAATCCTTTGATAAAGTTGCTGAACTAATTCCTGATCTGGCTGAAATCTATTCAATATTCAGCACTTATGGCACCACTTTTGTTGGACTCGTCGATGGCCTCAGTATCATCAAACGTGGTAATTATTCTCATGCAAGTAAGCTCTTCAATGAACTAGCCTCGGGATTGAATCGCGAAACTGATCGTAGTCTCCGCCAATTACGACAACTTCTAATTTCCTTGTCATCGATCGCTAAATTTGCTGCGACAAAAAATTCCAATGAAAATAGTAAGGCTAGAGCAGAACTAAAACGGATGGTTGAGAAATTAACACCAGATGCTTATGATCAGCAACTTCCTTTCAGTCTTCATAAAACCATTCATCGATTGCAGATTTTTCTCATTGCACCTAAACTTTTCTTTCCCCCACTTCTCTTAGACCTCCCGTTGAAAGAGAAAATGATTGCTATGACCCAAACTCGTCATCTCGTACGTATGGCGCTTGATATGTATCAGGCTACAGCTGATCAACGAGAAACCATCATCGAAGCACCCACTGAAGGTGTGATTCGAAATTATGTGGCTCGTATCAATAGCATATTAGCAGATCGGTGACGCAAGGTAAAGGAAGCTTTGGTTTATGAGACTGGTGGGCGAAGACTTTTATTCTAACTCATTCCTTTGCCGGTAATGAGGAGTAACGGTGTCATTATCAGTTAAGGATCTAATTAGTATCGCAGACTTGAGCACAAAAGAAATTATGACAATTCTTGATCAAGCAGATGAAATGGAGAAAATTGTTCAAAGTAAGAAACCCTCTAAACGATTAGCAGGACGAATCCTAGCGACACTTTTTTATGAACCCTCCACAAGGACCCGACTAAGCTTTGAGTCGGCTATGACACGCCTTGGCGGGTCTAGTATCTCAGTAGCTGATGTCGGTGCTTCATCAGTCGCTAAAGGCGAATCATTAGCCGATACAATTCGAACAGTTGAAAATTATGCGGATATCATCGTCATTCGGCATCCCCAGGAAGGTTCAGCTCAATGGGCTTCTGAAGTAGCTAAGGTGCCAATCATTAATGCAGGCGATGGAACAGGACGTCATCCCACACAAACTCTGCTAGATCTATCAACCATTCGTCGAAGCCAGGGACGACTTGATAATCTTAATATTGCGATGCTAGGAGATCTCCGCTTTGGTCGAACTGTTCACTCTCTCTCCTATGCAATTACTCGATTCACTGACCGTCTTTATTGCATTGCACCGAATGGACTAGAACTTCCTACTGAGATAGTTGGGGATCTAAGAGAACAAGGCAAAGAAGTGATTGAAACTACCAATCTGCAAGAAATATTACCTAAGTTAGATGTCTTGTATGTTACTCGTATACAAAAAGAACGATTTCCTACACCTACTGATTATGAGAAGGTTCGTGGCATCTATCAAATCGATAAAACCTTGTTGCAGCATGTAAAACCAACTCTCGACATTTTGCATCCATTACCGCGAGTTGATGAAATTTCTCCTGAAGTGGATGCAACCCCATATGCTCGATATTTCGCTCAAATGTTTCATGGTGTCCTTGTAAGAATGGCAATCCTAACTATGCTGTTGGAGGCATAATAGACATGACCCAAACAAAAAGGAAATCAAGACAACCGAAAGTGGATGCGAAATCTAAAGAGCTACTTGTTCAAAAAATCCAAGCTGGTACTGTTATTGATCATATTACCGCAGGATATGCGCTCGCAGTTATGCAGATTTTAGGTATTACAGGACGAGAGGGAGACATAATTAGTATTGCGATGAATGTTCAAAGTAAGCGAATGAAGAAAAAGGATATCATCAAGGTTGAAGGACGTGAAATCACAACTGAAGAAATTAACCGCATCGCTCTTGTGGCCCCAAATGCCACAATCAATATTATTCGAGATTATAAAATTCATGAAAAGACTCGTATTATGGTTACTGATGAAATAATCGGAATTGTCCGCTGTCAAAACCCCAGCTGTATTACCAATAATGAAAGAGGAATTATGAGTAATTTCCAAGTTGTTGACCGAAGTCCAGTAAGACTTCGATGTGGTTATTGTAAACAGATCACAGGACATGATAACATCATTGAACAGTTGTTAGGTCAAAGTTAATCTCTCAAAATAAACTTCAGAAGGAGCAACATCATGGCGAAATTATTTGGACAAGCATTCATAAGAGCACTTGAAGAACGAACCCGAACCAACCAGACTCGCATTATTCACGCATTGGATATCGCTAATACATTATCTCCAGATGCTCCTGATTCTGCACGCAAAGAATTGATTGAAAACGCCTGTCATCTTGCAGCAGCTGTAAACCCGCATGTTGTGGCAATAAAACTGAATTATCCTCTTGTGTTAGCTGCTGGTATCGAAGTTGCTCATCATTTGAAAATGGTGGTTCCTGAACTCCCCTTGATCGCTGATTTCAAAGTCGCTGATATTGACAATACTAATGCCTGGATTGCTCGACATACCTTTGCGG
>JABXGY010000285.1 GCA_016550395.1 archaeon
CTACCATGTCGATGTCACCGAAGACCAAAGACTTCCCACCTGAAGACGAAGGCATCCACATCGAAGAACTCACCGAAGACGACGCCCAAGAGATCTCCGAACTACTCGCCCTTGTATGGCCCCAAGCAGACCATATTCCTCGCGCTTGGCGACGAAAACGTGTTCTCACCCCAGACCAAGTCATCAGTGAGATGCAAGAGGGATTCCACTACTTTGGAGCAAAAATTAACAATTGCATCGCTGGCTTTTACAAAACCCTCCTTACCTCTGGAGGGTTACTCGGTGAACATCAAACTGTACATCCTAATTACCGTCATCGTGGTCTCGTCCGTGCTATGTATCGTCAATTTATCACATATGCAGAACAAATAGGCGCATCAGCGAATCTCTGCAATATCCTCGTGGAACATGAAACCATGCGAACCCTTGTTGAAAGCTTCGGCTTCCATCCCCAGGGAAATCCCTATGAACAAGCACCTGGAATGCTCGTACAACTCTATAAACGCCCAATAAAGCCTTCAGCTAAATTCAAAGGTTAGCGCCTTCTCCTCCTCCATTCCTCTTTAGAAGAATGGTGAAGGGCGGTTGTTAGCCGCCCTTCGTTTTGGTTCGCATTGGGGGATTCTTCCTAGTCGTAACGGACGCGTGGGTCAAGAAAGCCGTAGAGTATATCAGCTATAAAGTTGGCAATAATGACTGTAAGTGCCATGATGTAGAAGAGGGCCTGTAATACGGGATAGTTAAGAGATAGTACAGAATCAAAAATCAGGCGCCCGATGCCATACCAATTGAATACTGTTTCGGTTAACGTGGCTCCAGTAATGAGAAATCCGAAGGTTAGTGCGATCATGGTCACTAAGGGGAGAATAGCGTTTCTTAATGCATGTTTGTAAAGCACAGAACGTTCATCGACACCTTTAGCCCGCGCTGTGACGATATAATCTTCAGTCAATACATCAATCAAACTATTGCGCATCACTAGCATATACCCACCGTAAGAGACAAGGGCAAGCGTCAACGCTGGCAAGACTAAATGCCAGGCGACATCTAACGCATACACTAATGGATCCGTAGATGCTGGAACGGAAATGGTGCCACTCATTGGGAAGAGCGGAATATAGAATCCAAACATAAGGATGAACATCATCCCTAACCAGAAGGTGGGAATCGAATAGAAAGTTAAGGCTCCCACGACTAACCCCATATCCGTCTTCCCACCACGTTTAGCAGCAGCCGTAATGCCCGTTATGATACCAATGATAATCGTCACGATGGCAGCCGTTCCCATAAGAAGCAGCGTGTTGGGTAAACGTGCAACAATAGACATGATCACCGGTCGAAAACCCTCCGTAAACGACAGACCAAAATTAAAAGTTAGCATATTGATAAAGTACTGAACAAACTGCACATACAGTGGTTGATCTAACCCCCAGAGAGCACGAATCGCGGCAGCCATTTCTTCTCGCCCCTGAATTTGCCTACTAATGAGAATTGCCACAGGATCCCCTGGCATCAATCGAAAAATAAAGAAATTAAAGGCAATCGCTCCGAGAATCAAAAAGATACTGTTGAATACGCGTCGCACGACAAATTCTCGTAGACCCATTTAAGCTACACCTCTTATTGGAAGTTCCAAATTTGCCCGGAATCATTTAATGAAACTACACATGTATAGGGGCAGGGCGTAAAATTATCCTACGGCTTAGAACGCTCTGTTCAACAGTTTAGAACGGATTTTAGTCATTGGGGTTTCTGGATAACTAGTATGGAATGTAATTATCTAGATTACACTAATAAGAAATGATAAAGGTTTTATAATCCTTTAAATAAACGATTAACGGGTATTTCGTCAATTAACATTTAACGAAATTGTATAAATTTGTATAAAAGAAAACCATTACGCTTATATACTTCTTTACTTAAAAGATTAACACGGTTAAGATGTTATCAAAAACTGAAACACTCCAACACAACACCCGAAGGAGGATCATGACCAAGCTGTCAAAGGACAAAGCGTTCCTCCGTGAAATCGCCAAAGATCTTAATATCCCAACCTCTACTGCTGCTTATCACTTAAAACGACTCACACAAGTCGGTCTTATCAATGAACGCCGTGGGGTTTACCACGTTTGGTTTGATTTGACCGATAAGGGTCGACAACTCCTTGATAGCGAAGCTGCTTAAACAGGAGTTTTAATGGCGAGGCGTGATCCTCCGCCTCACTATTTTTCTTTATATTCTCCTTCTTGAGATTAGATTATTTTCTGATTTGTTTGGCATCGGGATTACATGAGTCTTGTAGTTGGAGAATAGCAATTCGAGCCTCATGGGCAACAATTCTGTCAGGATCCTTATCTGCAACCTCCTGAAGAAGTGTACACGCACGGTGATCTCCTAAAAACCCGAATCCAACTACCGCTCCAGTGCGCAACGTAGGATGATTTGCTGTTAATTCCCGTTGGAGAAGATTGAAGACTCCATCGCCTCCAAGATGGCCTAAAGCCCGGAGAATCTGATCTTTAACGTGAAGGGTTTCCTGATCGTAGCGTTTGAGTAATTCTGGAGTAGCCTGTGAATCGCGAAGGAATGCGATGGCACTGATGGTTTGGAATCGAACTGCTTCTTCTTCATCATCAAGGAGGGGAAGTAGATATTGGGAGTCGTCTTTGGTACCTATGAAGCCGAGGGCAACTGCAGCTTCAAGACGAATTTTAAAATCAGGATCAATGAGGGCTTTACGGATAGATGGAAGGGCATTTGTAGCCTCTGGTCCTAGTCGGCCTAAGGTTTTGATGACTTGGCATCGTGTGATAGGATCCTCAGTACTGAGTTGTTGGATAAGTTCGTCAATTGATTCTTTGTCTGTAGAGGTATTGTGTTCTGATGGAGGAGATGGTGACACAGTTGAGCCTCGGTCGCTCACTGACTAAGAAATATATGTGTCTTCCGATTCTGGCAGAGAAGGTCGGTGTTCAATATCTTTTCTTTTTCTTCTTTCTTTTCTGTTGTTTACGTTTCACCCTTTTACGTCGGGGAAGTTCTTCGGTGGGAACTCGTTCAGTAGGACTTGGGGGTAATCCTAAATCATCTCTCGGGCGAACAGCAATTTCTCCAAAGAGTGACCCAAGCTGTCCTCCAACACCGGTAATTACACCACCAACGAGACATACAAAGAGGGGTGGGGCTGGCATGAGCGGGGTTAGGAGAAACCAAGCATTGGTGAACGCTGCAGAGTTGAAAGCATACATCAACCCGAAGAGCGTCAGCCATCCTAGGAATCCACCCACAAAACCGACGATTATGGCTTTGTAGGTACGCTTTACCAATAAACCTGCGAGTATCCCACCTACAATGATGGCAATTCCAATACCGGTGAATTGAATCATTATTACTAGAAGATAACAAACGACTAATCCAATCAAGGGATGTTGAGTTTTTCCGAAGAATGCCCGAATTGTGCCCAAATAGGATGTACTTGACATGATTTCTCACCTCTTATTGATCACTCCGGTCTGAGTATGAAAATGGATTCATATTGGGTCATTTCAGCAAGGTTAGTTGGATAAGGTAAGGGATGGTATTCGCCAATAACCCACAATCCCAGTTGATCTAGATAGTGGTTACTGTATGGATTGGATCTTTGTCCACCGGGCAGTACTCCCAGAGAGTTATTAAAATCGGAGAAATCGATGATTAGACGGTAGCTCGCACCGAACTCGACGAGGTATCCTGGTGCATAATTTATGGTATATTCGCTTCCTGCTATTGGGAATCGGGGGGCGTTTAGATAGGGAAAGGTGGATGGCATGGGGTGTTGGATCCAGAGCACATGAATTCGATTATATTCCCAGGTGACTACGTCGGGTCCTAAATTCTCGGCTAAGAATTCTACGGTGGCTTCGAAACTGAGAAGAATGATATCGTCTCGGGTTTGTGTTCCTGTCACGAGTACATTATCAAACCAAAGATCATAATTGATTTGGGTGAAGTTCTCAAGTACCGTTATAGAGGGGTAGGGACCTTCGGGGGTGTCAGCGACGAAGTATTCATCAAAGAAGGTTTCGTTCATATAGGTGAGGACGAAGTTACTCCAAATTGTAGCTCCAATACTGTCAGGATTTGTTCCACCATCCCAGTCCAAGAGCTCAGATGCCGCGGCATGCATCGTGGGGTTTTCCGATACAGAAACCTCTGCTAGAACAACACTAGCGATAATATCTTTGATGGCCAGTGCTTGTAGGGATAGAGCATCCTGTTGGATGAATTGCATATCCATCATCGAGTGGCTTGTGGAGGCGTTTAAAAGGTGGCTAATCCGGTTGGCTCGGTGTGGTGGTGCAAAATTATAGCCAAGATAGTAGGGGTAGGTTGCATTAGCTGGGCGATTATTTGCTACAAC
>JABXGY010000286.1 GCA_016550395.1 archaeon
GATTTCACAATCTTCAAGGGACAACGCCACCGCTTTACCTCACGAGAGGTTGTTCTGATTGCATATATCACCATGAAACTAGCAGAGCGGATTAAAGAGGTATCTCCCGCTGCACATCTCCAAGCTATTGCTTTTTAATTCCCCACTCAATTGCACAAACTTTGAGCTATTCCGTTTTGTGGTTGATGAAACACAGTTAAGGTGCAATTCATTGAGGAGAACTAATCATTAGTGAAGGTGCCGGTTTTGAATAAAGAGATGGCTTGGAATTGGATTACAAAGAACGAAGAGCGAATTATTGAAATCAGTGATAAAATCTGGGAGCTCGCCGAACTGGGTCTTGAAGAGTTCAAATCCTCTGCATTATTAGCTGATACATTAGAGGAACATGGATTTCATGTAAAACGTGGCATTGCAGGCATGCCAACAGCATTTGAAGCAGTGTATGGCAGTGGGAAACCAGTAATCGGAATTATGGGCGAATATGACGCGCTCCCGGGGTTATCTCAAAAAGCGGTTCCATACAAGGAACCAGTCAAAGAAGGTGCCCCAGGTCATGGCTGTGGACATAATATTCATGGGACTTCGGGACTGGCTGGTGCCATCGCAGCAAAAGAGTCCTTAGAACAGACTGAACAGAAAGGCACTATCAAATTCTTTGGTACACCCGCTGAGGAAACCTACGATGCCAAAGCCTTCATTGTTCGTGCCGGGCATTTTGATGATGTAGAAGCCGTGTTAAGCCATCACCCCTCTGAGATGAATGTTGGGCACCTGTATAGCACACTGGCAATGAATATGGCAAAGTTTCACTTCTATGGTGTTGCCTCTCATGCCGCCTATGCTCCTGAATCTGGTCGCAGCGCCCTCGATGCACTTGAACTCATGAACATCGGGGTGAACTTCATGCGTGAACATATTATCCAAGAAGCGCGGATTCACTATGTTACTGAAGAGGGAGGGGGTCAACCCAATGTAGTCCCCTCGTATGCACAGAGTTGGTATTACATCCGTGCACCTGAACGTGACCAAGTCGACCAAATCTATGAATGGGTTCTCAAGATCGCAGATGGTGCTGACCAGATGGCACGAACTACCCATGCAGTAGAGCACCTTACAGGCTGTTCCAATATTATTCCCAATAAGGGTTTAAGCGACTTAGTAATTGCCAATATGCGTGAAATTGGTGCTCCACAGTACACGAGAGAAGAACTTTCCTTCGCTAAGGAGCTGGCTAAGACAATTACAAAAGATGAGAAAATCAGTTCTCTCCGAATCACAAAGCGGCCAGGATGGAAAGACCTCATCGAGGTGTTAATCGACCAAACGATTCCTGATGCCTGGGACGAAGGAGAAGTTCTTCCAGGATCCACAGATGTTTCTGATGTTAGTTGGAAAACCCCCACCATGGAATTCACAACGGCGACTTGGGTTTTAGGCACGGCTCCGCACTCCTGGCAAGCTGTCGCACAATGTGGTATGGGCATTGGGCACCAATCACTTCTTTTCGCTGCAAAAATTATCGCTGGGACCGTACTTGATTTAATGACCAAACCAGAATTATTGAACTCAATTCATACTGAGTTTCACCAACGCATGAAGGGAAGAGAATACAAGACACCTATCCCTGCTGATATCACATCACCACTTGAACTTGTTAATAAATCACCTACTTTCATTAAACGCTAATACCATTAACCACTAGTGCAACCAAGCGAGCTTCCGTCGAAGAATTGATGAAACGGGCTTGGTAAGTCTTGGTAATCGACTTGGCTAGCAACATCTGAGAGGTCTACAGAGTTCAAAGTGTGCCAATAAAGGATGGGTCCCTGTTTTCCTTTTCGAAGATAATCGATAACTCCTGCAAAGGTTTTTGCAGTATAAGTGGGGTCCAAATGAAGCTGTTCGAATTCTAATGCCATTTCAAGGGCTTCGTTTCCTGATTTGGTCGGATAGCCATACCCCCTTCCAAGGAATTCATTGGACAATTCAAAGCGAGGTTCATAGTGGATTTTTTCCACCTCAATTCCTGGTGTTAGTAATCGAAGCGTTTTGTGCACTAGGTTCTTCACACGGTCCTGATTGAACCGTGGATTACTCGTCACTTGAATTCCTATTACGCGGGAGTTTAATCCGGTTAATTGTAATCCTAATTCGATTCCAGAAATAGTTCCGACACTTCCTGCTGCCACAAAAATCAGCCTTGGTTCTGGCAACAAACCAGCTTGAATTTGGTTTCGTAATTCAAAGACAGCATTGAGGTATCCTAAGACACCAACGGGTGTACTGCCTCCCGTGGGAAGCCAATAGACTCCTCGCCACCTTAAACGGTCGAAAAGATTAAACCGAAGAGCTGTTCGCCACCTCGTTTTAGTATAAATTAACTCTGCCCCATAGTAATACATGAGTTTCAGATTCTGGAGAACATACGGGGTCAGGGGTTGATCTTCAATATAGATTCGCGTATGAATGTTCTGTGTTCGTCCATGAATCGTAGTAGCTAACCCATGATTGGTTCCCAATCCACCCATGGTGACAATGGTGTGTTTGTCTTGGTGAAGAGCATCGGCTAACAGAAATTCTAATTTACGCACCTTATTTCCGCCATACGCTTTCGACGTGAGATTATCAAGCTTTACCCACAACGCTTCTTTAGTCTTCAAGACTTTCTGTAAGTTGGTTAGTTGCCGAACTGGTGTCGGTTTTTCAAGAATTGAAATCCATGGAATGTGTTTTTGAAGCGCATTAAATCTTTCAAATAAAGGTGGTCGCTTCATGTATGAGTTAGCTCCCAATTTCATTGGTTTAATCGCTGTGTAATAAACCTAGGGGTATTCACAGCATAACTTTTTATGACCCCATTTGACTAGAGGCGTTAGCATGTGGGTGGTCGTGTGAGGACACCTTCTCTGAGAGAGATTATTGGTTTATTCATCTTTGGTCTTCTTGGGTTTCTCCTTTACTTATTCGGAACTGGTTTGATGCACAAAGCTTGGACCTATTTAGTCGCACTGATTCAAACAGGAAGTTTTCCAA